>JANXSG010000281.1 GCA_025352825.1 Chthonomonadaceae bacterium
TTTGGTGATCGCAACGTGTTAATACTGCATTTGCCCAGAGGCTCATTACTCAACTTGATCATTGCCGTAGGAGTGAAGTCCAGCATGTGCCAAAATTACTCAGTGCTCGGTTTTCACTCTGCTCATGAATAATCCGGGCTAGGTTATCCATCTCATTTGGTTCAGCTTGCATTCAACTACTATGAAGTTTATAAAGATGAAATGGATATCATGGTGGATGAAAATAATATTATGACTGAAGAAAAGCTACGAGCCATTCTTCCAAACCTTCAAGTTTTTCCCTTCCCTAAACAGGAACTTGAGAAGGCTTCCTGATGCTCGCACTATTAATAGATGAACATATCTCTTGGAAAATTGCAGAACAATTTCATTTGAAATATCCTGAAGCAATCATCCATAGTCTTCATAGCTGGCGAGAAGGAAAACTGCTTAAGACGTAGGATGAGGAAATTCTTTTATCGGCTTTTGAAGAAGGTCTTACATTCGTGACATACGAAGAAAATACAATTCCATCAATATTAATTCAATGGGCGTCTGAAGGTCGTGATCATGCGGGGGTTATTTTTATAAATAAACGATCTATTGCACAGAATGATTTTGGAGGTCAAGTTCGAGCTTTACTGCGATTATTGAAGGAAACGCACACACAGGATTGGACAAATATTATCATTCATCTCAGCCCGGATCCTTAGATGATCTTTCCGTATGTTCCGTGGTTAAATTTGAATTAAACGATTTCGAGAAGCGGTGAAAGTAGGTGATTACTTCTTTATGGAGAAGAGGGCGATTAGGAAGGAGAGTGCCAGCATGATCGCGCAGCCGAGGAATGGCATTCCATGTGCGGGGATGATTGCTATACCGATGTGATAAGCTGGTAATTTGTAGAGAAATCCACTGAGTGATGCGCCAACAATAGCACCTATTCCCTGCGCTGTGCCCACTGCTCCTACTGTGGCCCCTCGCTGGCCGGGCTCACAGTCCGAACTAACTTGCGCCATCCAGGCTGGGAATGCAATCACGAAGCCGACACCGAGAAGTGTTCCCAGGACGATGACAGCAAGCTCCGACGGGAACATGATGAGCAGCCAGAAGCTGACTGCACATATTCCTATCCCCAATTTAATCGCAAAACCCTTCCCAATTTTATCACCGAGAGTACCTAATGGTATGGAACTCGCGGCAATCAGTAACGCCGGACCAATTAGTAGCATACCAAATCTGGTCTCGTTGAGATGAAAAGTCTCCATCGCAAAAACCTTGGCATAGGCCATTACCAGCCCAATACCCAGGAAAGTTACGAAAGCCATCAGGAGAGACATCGGCATGCGGCTGAGCATCATCTTGAAATCATGGAAATTAAATCCGCCCTCTACTCCTGGCCCCATATCAGTCGGATCGTGATGGGAAGCGCGCACGTTGGGAATAAAAACCATTGCCGAGATGGTTGTGATCGCGAAGAATAGGGCAGCCACGTAGAACGACATGTCTTTGGAGGCGTGCAATGAAAGGCCATGTACGTGATGAAATGCCCAATCGTTGATTCCACCACCAATTACTGGCCCCAGTGCGATTCCCATCAAGTATGCAACGTTGAAAAGCGACATGGCGGAAGCACGTTTCTCTTCCGGCACGAAATCGCCTATCAGACTGAAAGCGGATGGCCACAATGCCGCTGCCCCAAAGCCATCTAATACTCTTAACCCCACGAGCAGATATGGATTATGTACAAAGGGAGTGAGTATGGCGGTCACAGTGGATACTGCAGGACCGATCAGGATAAGTTTCTTCCTGCCAACTCGATCACCGAGGAGTCCGAATGGTGACTTCATCACTCCTTCGATAACAAGATAGGCCGTGGTACAGGCGCTTATCCATCGAACATCTAATCCCAGAGCGTTGATGTAGACCGGCATTGCGGATATGTTGACGATAACATACGCCAGTTCGGCAAAGCCTGAAACCAGTACGATAGCAAGCAGCAGACTGCGCATTCGCTTTGGTGTAAGATGGTTGGTATAAAGAGATTCGATGGCTGGGATGCCCTCTATTGTTGAAAGTGGCCGTTTGCAGATGTTTGAAAACTACGGCAGTCTATTGACAGACGGAAGAAGTTGAATTTTAGTTTCGGAATATCAAGCCCTTGGCAGCCTATATATCACCCTCAAACCCGCGCATACTTACAGAGGGTTTGTGGGTGATATTATAACTATAAGATTTTGACTTCTTTGCCTTCATCGGAAGATTTGTAGATCGCGTCCATGATTTTTGCCACCATGAGGCCATGCTCGCCTGTTACAAGTGGCTGCTTCTTATCGCGTATGCATTCTACAAAAGAAGCCATCTCGACGGCGTGGGTATTGATATTCTTGTTGGGCATCTCGGGCGAGAAGCTGAAGACAGACTTGTGCCGTTCCTGTGTGATGGAAAGAGGATACGCCTCAGCGCCACCTTCGGTACCAAGCAGGGTAACATTCTGATGATCTTCTTTCAAATTCGCAACAAAACTTGATTCGAGTACGATGGTTGCCCCATTATCGAAACGGATGAGGGCCGCCGCCATATCTTCTACGGTAAAATTTTTATAGTCCCACTGCCCCATGAAACCGACAATATCACTCCGTTTTCCGAATTTCTGGTAGGTTACCCCGCTGGCTGAGATAGGCTTTGGATGTCCCATAAACCAGAGTGTCAGGTCTAGCATATGTACGCCGATATCGATCAGCGGCCCGCCGCCCTGCTTGCTCTTATCAATAAATACTCCCCATCCTGGAATACCACGAACACGTAGTGCCTGTGCTCGTGCATAGTAGATATCTCCGAGTTCTTTGGCATCGATAAATTTTTTGAGGGTCTGATTAGTGGGAGCAAATCTGCTGTTGTATCCGATTTGGAGGAACTTTCCAGATTTCTTGGCTGCTTCCACCATTTTTGCACCCTCTTTGGCATTCATACCAATGGGTTTTTCGCAGAGCACATTTTTTCCTGCCGCGAGTGCATCCACCGTGATATGGCAGTGCGAATAATTCGGAGTACAAACAGATACCCCATCTATTTCTGGCATATCGAGAAGCTTTTTGTAGTCTTCAAATTTATGCTTGATATCAGGGTACTTTTCAGAAGTACTCTTGAGCGCTTTTGAATCGATATCACATATCGCAAAAATCTCGCACTCATCGGGAATCTTTGCATATCCGGGAAGATGGGCGCCGTTTGCAATTCCTCCAGTACCGATCACACCAATTCTAATTTTTTTCGCCACAGATTGGCTCCTTTCAAAAGTGAGTTATTTCATCTATCAATTATGGGAATCTTCTTCAACTTTGATATTAAACGTTTACGTAGGATTCTCCTTCGCTAACGTCATGTCTTGGCGTCTATTTGTGAACCCAAATGGCGATCAAAGAATTCAGTAATCCGTTTTGCATACTCTGCAGGCGAATCTTTAAGGCATGCGGCGTGACCAGCCCTCTTCAACAGCCATATCTCTCGAGGCTCCTGCGCAGCTGCGTAAAGCGCTGCGCCATCCTGCCAGCGAACGAGCAGGTCCTGCTGCCCTTGAATGATAAGCACGGCACGGGGACCAATTCTGCCTATATCGTTAATAGGTGAAACGTCCAGTGGTTCGAAATTCATCCATTTCTGCGCCCACCATTTTACCGGATGCGCTATTAACTTGCTGGCGCGTCCTACAACAAATCGGAATCTCGCTTCAAGCGCATCTTGCAAATGCGGATAAGACGCTTCAGCTACTACCGCCTTAATCCGTTCATCTTTGGCCGCAGTTATGATCGCTACCGCAGCTCCCATCGACTGCCCCAAGACACCCACCAGAAGATGTTTTAGATCAGCTCGGGTTTCAAGATAGTCTAGAGCAGCAGTCATGTCCTGAGTTTCAGCACCACCAGCAGAACTGATTTTGCCTTCGCTATGCCCGTGTGCTCTGAAATCGAACATTAGGCAGGTGTATCCGGATTTTTGGAGAATCATGGCGTGAGCCAACATATCCTGTCGATTTGCGGGATATCCATGAGATACAATTACGACTGCCTTAGGACGTGTTGTGGCAGGAAGAAGCCAGCCGTGCAGCAGGATCCCGTCTTCAGTCACAAACTTTACATCTTCAAATTCCAATCCGAAATGGCCAGGGTTTTTATAGATTCTGCGACGTGGGGGATGGGTAGCAAAGTGCGCGTATAGAAATGTTCCAAGTGCAGCCGTGGCAGCACCTATCACCAGTCCTGCCACTATTTTCCCGGTAAATGGAGGCAACTTGTGTGTATGATTATTTTCTGCTTGACAATCTTTGCTGGATTGCTTATACTTCAAATTGGTTGACATGGTTAAGGAGCAATTCATGAGCGATAATGCTCAAATAGATGAACATTCATCCGCCGTTAGTGAACCTATCAACGGGTGGGAAAATGAACGAGATACTGAGCGAGCAAAAGTAAACGTGCGCTGGTTTGCTATTATTATTTTGTTAGCGGTTCTAGAATGGATTAGAAGGCACGATGATTCCGTTGCGAAAGAGATTTCTAATACTGTGGCATATGGTATAGCCGCTGCTGCATTCGGAATGACCATCATCGAATCACTCTATCTCTGGTCTTCAAAAACTCTGGTAATATACCCTGGTGTAAAGTACATTACGGTATTCGGCGATATGAGCTTCATTACTTTGCTCATCCATTATACCGGTTTCACTCAGAGTCCGTTCTTCTACGTCTATTTTATTTTTCTAATTTCCAACTGCCTCCGGTATGGACTGTTGATGAGCCTGTACGTAGCTGGGCTATTTAATATACTATACGTGATTGTTCTGGGTACTGCTCCAGAAGCGTATGTCAAACCTTCTGTTTTAGGTGGGGAGGGGATCAAAATTATAGCGTTCTGGGCAGTAGCGTTCTATGGAGGAACTGTATCTGCGCGAATTCGTCGGCAGGCCAGTCAAATTCATGTGTATGAAGAGACAATTTATGATTTGAGATCCAGGTTAAGCGATCTTTTAGTAAATAATAGCAATGAGGAGATCAATTCTTGATTCCGCCTGATCACAATGACGAACCAGTAGCTAAAGAATACAGATCATCGATGAAAACTGTACGTTTGAAGGGAAATATAACCATCTGGTGTATCTCCGGGGTTGGAATATCACTATTGGGGTTGTTGTTAACTTCCGGATTGAGTACATCTATCTGGATGTTTCTGCTGCTACCTGTGTTTATTGTAACACTCCTGATATCACTCGGTGGGCTGGCTCTTCAATTGATACGATATTTCTAAATTATTAGAACTGAGCTTGCGATGCGCGATATCCACTGCGTCATTCATGCGGACTTCAAGCAACTGTCTTGCCGATTCAAGAGCAGTATCATCTGAATTAGCAGTAATTTCAATCGGTTCTCCAATAACGATCACAGCTTTCGCGAATAGTGCAGGTATTTCAAATCTATCCCACTGATCCATATGAAAGCCTTTAGAGAGCGCTGAACCCATCGGAAGGAGTGTAACACCAGTCTTCTTCGCCAGAAATGTGGGGCCAGCTTTCGCTTTATAGATAGGCCCGGATGGGCCATCTGCTGCAATGACCGAGCCTCTACCAGATCGCAGAAGCTCTACAAACTGCAAGACACCGCGTGATTCGCTTTTGAATTGAGCCGCGTCTAATACCGAATATCCCATCCGTTCGATAAATCGCAAGGTCCACCATCGTAATCTTTGAAGGAATGGTGAGTATTTTTCATCACGAGTGTGCGAAGCGTACAGGCACAACCGTTCCTGCCGCAAGTTCGCTAATGGAAGCAGCCCCTGACCATGCCATATGACTAAAAGAGGATTTTTACCAGCGCGTTTGAGCTCTTTGAGGCGCTCTAATCCGTAGACGCGAACATCAAGTGTACTTTCGAAAAGCAGGAATGTATCGACAATCAGTGAAGTAATCACCCAGCCAACCCAGCCATATACGCGTCCGGTCAAAGATTTCATGACGGGTGTCTGTCAATCTGTTTTAGCGGGAGATGTACCGTAAAATGAGCTCCCTGGCCTGATTCGCTCACACAGTCGATCCACCCGCCATGAAGCTCTACCAGATTCTTGACAAGATATAAGCCCAATCCGGTTCCCGGGATATTTGCGATATCATCTCTATCGATACGCTCGTACTGATGGAATAATCTTGCGATCTGATCTTGAGACATTCCAACTCCAGAATCTTTCACTGAAAGTTGCAGTCCATGCTCTCCTTCAAGCGTGATGCTTACGTGAATTGAGCCGCCTAGAGGAGAATATTTATAGGCGTTACTTAAAAGATTTGCAACGATCTGGTTGATTTTTTCTTCGTCAGCTTCCAGCTCAATACTGCTTAATCCGGAGAGATCGTGACTTACCTGATGCTCTTTTGTAGCGAACGTATAGAAACGATGCCGGCGAAGCTGCTTTTGCACTAACGCGCATATATCAAAAGTTTTGAGAGAAAGGCTAAGCGGTCTTCCCGCTTCTAATCGGGAAACATCGAGTAGTTCATTGATCATTTCGAGCAGCCGGTCTGAATCGGCCTCTATTGCTTCATAGAACTCTGCTTTTTCTTCTTCTGTAAGCGTTGACTCTGAATCATTCATTATTGTCTGTACGTAACCGCGGATTGTCGTGAGTGGATTACGCAGTTCATGAGCGACAAAACCGATGAAATCAGACTTCAAGCGTCCGGCCTCTTCAAGAGCTAAACGCTGTGTCTCCTGCCGATGTAGATCGTCTTGAAGTTTGAGTCGTTCTTCCAGTGATCGTAGAAGATTGTCGTACAGCCGTGCATTTTCGATCGCTACTGAAGCCTGATTCGCAAATGCTGTGAGCATCGATAGATGACGATCGGTAAACATTCCTGATTTTACGCGATTATCTAAGTAGAGCACTCCCAGCAGATGAGATTGTGCCATCAGAGGGACACACATGACAGATCGTAGATTTGCAAGCTGTACACTCTGTCTGCTTGCGAATCTTGGATCCTCCATAGCGTTGTGTGTGAGTACCGACTGCCTGGTATCCAAGACACTCTCTACTAGAGTCCTGCTAATCTCGGCTTTGTTGGTTTCATCTCGCCCGGAAAGAGTATCCTCAAGCGCATTTTTTTTAATTTGACGGAGAGCCTCTCCCCAGACTCGTCCGGTTTCTACATCGACAAGCAGTATGAAGCCTCGCTCCGCCCCAACAAAGTCTATTACTTGTTCGATAGCAGTTTCGAGTACTTGTTTCAGCTCCAGAGATGAGTTGAGCAACTGTCCCAGATGGAGCAGGGTAGCAAGGTAGTCAGGGGTGTTTGGAGCCGTATTATCCGGTGGTAAAAGCGTCATCGGGCTGTTTGAAACTCCTCCCTCAGCTCAAGTATGAGAAAAGCAGGTTAATATCAGTGTAAATGCTGTTTTCTGATTATCGGTTGATTAACTTAATTTTAAATGACGAGCAAAATCAAGTGCATGATAGGTCAGTATAATATCTGCTCCGGCTCGTTTGAATGATGTAAGCGTCTCCTCAACTACCCGTTTTTCATCGATCCAACCATTTAAAGCAGCAGCTTTGACCATACTGTATTCGCCGGATACATTGTATACCGCAAGCGGGACGTCGAAACGATCCCTTGCTTCGCGCAGGATATCTAGATAGGGCAGACCGGGTTTAACCATGACGATATCCGCTCCTTCTTCGATATCGAGAGAAATTTCGCGCATGGCCTCCATGCGGTTGGGAGGATCCATCTGGTAGCTTCGTCGGTCTCCAAACTGAGGAGCGCTGTCCGCTGCTTCCCGAAATGGCCCGTAAAACCCACTGGAGTATTTAGCGCTATAGGCCATGATTGGGATATGATCGAATCCCTCTTTGTCCAAGGCAATGCGAATATTTTCTATTCTGCCATCCATCATATCAGATGGAGCTATAATATCAGCGCCTGCATGTGCGTAGACAAGCGCTGCACGTGCTAGAATCTCAACGGTAGCGTCGTTCAGAACGATTGCCCCATCCAGTACTCCACAGTGACCATGCGAGGTGTACTCACAAAGGCAGACATCCGGAACTATCAAAAGGCTGTCGCCAAATGCTTTCTTCAGTTTTCGTATCGC
>JANXSG010000283.1 GCA_025352825.1 Chthonomonadaceae bacterium
AAAAGTGTAACTTGAGGTGATTGCAAAACCTATGGAAATACAATTTTATACCTAACCCCCTAACCCCCTTCCCTGATTCCCTCGTACCTCGGAGGGAAGGGGGAATCTTTATCGTTGAATCTCCCCCTTCCCTAACACAAACAGCTTTATCGTTTGTGTGTGCAGGGAAGGGGAGTCGGGGAGGTTAGGCAGAGCAGTAATCAAATATGTACAAATTTTGAGTTATGCAATTACCTCACTTTATACATGCTTATTTGCCAATTTATTGTGCTTATAAATTCTACATAGTTTTTTGTGCTTTTTTGCGGCTAATATCCTGTCATAGAGTTCATTCAGTCTGCACCTTCAATGTTTCAAATGTGAAGTAAAACTTTATTCGACGGTAGCGAATCGCCATGTTGAATAGTCACCTCAACGAAATGAGTTTCGTCGCATAAGATTTTGGATGAATCCCGATTAAATCAGCTTAGCCTAACATTTATTCCCCCGGCCCTTTCCAAAACATGAGAAGGGTTACTTAATCAGGGATTTCAGCCCATGAAGGGCGCGTCAATCAACCCGAGATGGGCTTTGCAATTCCAGACCAGTACTTAGTGCAGAGAGATCAACTTCTTACACAGCCCGTAGTTTATTCACTTCGTTCTGGATATTAACGAGGTTAGCATATACTCCATTCTCTTCCATGAGTTCATCATGGGTGCCGCACTCCACCATTTTACCGTCCTTCATCACTACTAATCGGCTTGCGTTACGCAGTGTACTCAGCCGGTGCGCAATTGCAAAGGTGGTTCTGTTCTGAATAAGCCGTGCAATGGCTTCCTGAATAAGTTTCTCGGTTTCCGTATCCACGCTGGCCGTCGCTTCATCCAGGATAAGAATTTTAGGATCGTGGAGAATGGCACGCGCGATAGAGATGCGCTGCCTCTCTCCGCCGGAAAGCCTGTGTCCTTTATCTCCTACCTGAGTATCATAACCATCAGCAAATTTGAGGATGAACGCATGGCAGTTGGCAGCCTTAGCTGCCCTCATTATCTCATCAACGGTAGCACCCGGCTTTGCATAGGCGATATTATCTCGAATGGTTCCCGGGAAGAGAAAGGGCTCCTGAAGAACTATCCCCAACTGATGGCGGAAATCCCCCTGTTTGATATCTCGGATATCGATACCATCAACAAAAATCGAGCCTTCAGTAACATCGTAAAATCGTGCGAGCAGATTGATGATCGTCGATTTTCCGGCGCCACTATGCCCTACCAACCCTATCATTTCACCCGCTTTGACATCCAGAGAGAACTCTTCTAAGACGCGCTTGCCTTTATCGTAAGTGAATGCCACATCTTTGAAAGTAACCGCTCCCTGCATGTGTTCGAGTGAGGTGGCGTGGGACGATTCCGTGATGTCAGGCTCAGTATCAAGCACTTCAAAAACACGTTCGGCTGCTGTCATCGATCTTGTCGACCAGTCCATCACTCTGCTGAAGTTCATAAATGGCCCATAGAATGTCCCCAGATATCCGATAAAGGCTGTAAGTGACCCGATCGTCATCCCACCCTGATGATGAATAACTTTGAAACCGCCAAATATCCAGATGATGTAATAGCCTATAGCCATGAATATACTCATGAGAGGAAAGTAAGAGGCCCACATCGCATTGGCGGCGTAACTAGCCTGGAACACCTGATCATTTCGCTCACGGAATCGGTTACTCTCACGATCTTCCTGCGCAAATGCCTTGACAACGCGCATTCCGTTTAAGGTGCTGCCCAGGGCAGAGTACATTTTGCTGATTCTCTGCCAAACATGCTGCCATTTCTTTCGCGAACGGGGAAGAAACCAGGCTGTTAAAGCATATATAAATGGGCCAGGTGTAAGCAAAAGAAGTGCCAGCTGCCAGTCCATTCGGAAGAGCACAATGCCAATAAAAAGAAGCGTGAGGATATTATTGACAAACCATGGAATTCCCTCCGTGAGGAAATCCCATAACTGATCTGCATCGTTTGTAATTCGAGACATTACCGAGCCGACGCTTCGTTTGTCGTAGTAGCCGAGTGAGAGCTGATTGAACTTTGAGTAGAGTGCAATCCGGATATCCATCAGTGTGCGAGCGCCTAACCAGGAACTCAACCGACGCTGGGCATACTGAAGAAATGCAACCCCAATTCTGAATATTGCCAGGACTCCCACCCACATCATTAGCTGGTTTATAGCCCCACTTTGAGCCGCGCCTTTGCCGGGAGCAATAGCATCGATGATCTTCCCGCCAATGTAGGGTGGAGCTAGTTCCAATATGCTGATTCCCAGAAGCACAGTCACGCTTCCGATGGCCTGCCATCTGTAGGGAGCAAGAAATTTGAAGAGCCGCATCATCACGGCACGTTTGTTCACGCATGCCGGACAAACTTCCGTAAATTCGGGGAGGCGACGCTTGCAGCGCGGACAGTTTTTTCGAAGAGTTTCGGCTCTTTCTGGTCGTACTTCCTCACCTCTTGCGCGCGAGTTTATCTGACGTACAAAAGCGTGCGCTTCAGATACAACTGTCTGAGAAAAACGAATGAGAGGGATTGTTTCGGTATCTGTGCGAACTTCCAAAATGCCGTTCCCAACATTCTGTTCCGCCTTCGCCTCTTTAATCAATCGGAGTGGTACCGAGCATTGCAGTTTGGCTTTACTGCCACCGTTGGGAGCAAAGACGTACACATGCTCTGAATCTGCAACGATCCACTCCGAGCCAAATACACCTTGTTGAGTGATATCGGTTTCGAATCCTACAGTAGGATTGGATTCATGAGTTAGATTACTATTTATTGAACTCGATACCGCATCTGGAGCGTCTAGATTACGTGCCCCATTACTGGAATTGCTCGTATCGATGCCATTTTGTGTTAGTTTTGCGTTTGACTGCAGATCACGCAGACTGTTTTCGACTTCCTCAGGAAGCGCTACAAGAAGGGGCATTATCTCTGAGTGTCTTTCCTATCCATTGATCGGGATATATTTTTATGCATTGTCCCTAATTATACCTAATAACTTTACTGACTGGGTCTGTACTTGTTTTGATTGAAATTCACAGATGTGCGCAGTAATTGTATCAGTGGAATGATTTGCACAATTCCCATACGTCTGAAGCTCAAAAATCTTATAGGGTATAATATGGAGGCTGAAGAAGAAATATGCACTCCAGGATAGTACGATGTCTCCAGGATTTAAGATCCTAGTTGGAATGAGGGTTAGGCTTCGTAAGATGCATCCATGTGGAAATGATGAATGGGTGGTAAGCCGCACAGGAGCAGATATTGGAATGACATGCGCTCGGTGTGGCCGGCATGTATTGCTTGATCGCGAGGAGTTTGAAAGGCGAGTCAAGCTTGTGGTGGAAACACCTGATCCGTCGAAGGCAGCGCCATCGACAGGAGAATAAGATGAACCCAACGAAAGCAATTCACTCCTATAGGAGTGAATCAATAAGTATATTTTGTACCTTACTTTGGATACTTATAAGCGCATGCATAGTGCATCGGGCTGATATGATATCCATTCCTGGCTCGGTGTTTCCATCACATGCAGTCTCAAATTTGGTGGCTGCTTCCTCACGAGATGATATCCATCGTGAACCTGTGACGGACTTAACAATTGATGTAGATTCAACCCGGGAAACACAGTCTGACACGGCACTATTGCATGACATAAAGCAACGAATTCAAGGTATAAATAGTTCACCCAACTTACTGCAACAAGGCTATAATAGTTCAGGTGAAGACATTTTTTCATGGACCAGACTTGATGGCAGGCGCGTATTCACGACCGAGTATTCAAAAGATATTGTTCAAGTGTATGCATCCTCTGTTTCGGGCAGCTCAGTCGTTTATCTGCAGAACCATCAAGATCGTCCCATAAGTGTCAGTCTACGAACCACGCTTCCAAAAGGTGTTTTTAAAGGCGAAAAACTCACAATAACAGATGGTTCTGAATTTCCCCAGATACATATGCAGCGTCTGGAAGGAGCAGACATCACCTGGAAACATGCTCTGGTTAAACCTTTCCTCCTGGAACCCAGGCAGATATGTATTATCCGATTTACAGACTCAGCATACGAGGCGAGGCTGGCCAACGAAACTCTACTAAATCATCTGCACACACTTGCAAATACGAACCCTGAACTGGCGCGAAAACTCAGACGTATACTAAGTGAAGGCGATCCATATCTAAGTGGTCTTAGTAATAATCACGCAGATAAGGGCATCAAAAAGAGGCTTGGATGTATTCATCGGCTGCTGCTTATCACTTCACAGGCAGAATCTCTTCAGCACAACAACCTTGAGCGTAAGACAATCACAAATGAAACTGGTCGAAAAGTGATGGAGAGTATTAACCAGCTTTCTGCTTCGCTTTCTGAAACAAGTGCCGTTCTACTAGGATTGGTGCCTCAAATTGAAAATGATGCCTTTTCGCCGCCTGTTATCGTACATTCTAATCAGAAAAATTCTCTTGCGCTCGCTTCCTTTCATAAACATCAAAATATTTCGACATCGGTTAATGTCTCGCTCTCAAATACAGGAAGCGTTCCAGTGACACTGGTAAAAATCGGGTTGGATACTAGCGAAATCCCAGATATTACCCAGCTAGAACCTGCGGATCCATCTGTATTTGGTACTCTTCGACCCGGACAGACAGTAAGAGCAGTATTTCAAGTGCATGTGCCTGAGAGTAATATTGATAAGCTTAAGCTGCTCAGAGGAGATATTTCCTATTTTGCTGAATCCGCACCAGCAAAACTTCGGCCGAGACTTTGGTGACAACACCTTCTTACATGATCGTATAAGGATTCTTCTCATGCTGTTCAATCCCATCTTCAACCCGAAGTGGATAACACGTTTTGTCTTAGTTATATCCATTTTCCTGCTCTGTATAGACGCTGGTACATGTTTTGCTGATATTAAAATTACGCTTGAACCAATAGGCGGCAGTAGTGTCAGCGATGTCGTCACAGTTGTGGCCAGGGTTGTGAGTACCGCGGATGTTGACAGAGTTGAATTCAAGCTTGATAAAAGAGAGGCAGTAGTATCTAAAAGTGTGCCATATCAGTATATATGGGATACTATTAAAGATACAGAAGGTGAGCACACACTTGCGGTTAGTGTTTACGATTCAAAAGGGGATTCGACATCGATTTCAGCGGCCTTTATAATTGATAATGACATTAAATCAGGTGCAGAATCCCTGGCTTTAAAGGCGAAGAGTGCGCACGAACAGGGAAAAGACGAAGATGCATCTCGATTTATTAGAAGATCGCTCAAAGCGTCACCAGGAAATCTCTCTGCCTCGATGACAGCTTCGGAAATAGCGGCTTCGATGTCTGATTGGACATTAGCAGTAGATGCTCTTGAAAAATCAGTCAGTCTTGATAAATCGATTGAAGCGCTCCAAAAATTAACTGTTTTTAAGATTATGCAGTCACTGATGCCTCAAAATACGGCACATCTTGAAGAAGGCCTCGCCGCAGCAGTAGATTATCGCCGAAAAGCGGATAATTTGAATATAGAACTGATACGGCAGAAAAGTTCCGACACCAGTGCTGCAAGCTTTATTGCTCTGGGAGATGCGTTGATGCAGGCTGGCAAATTCAATGAAGCCGGACTTACATATGAAAAAGCAGGCGATTCCTCTAATGCCCCAACCGCATTAACGGCACGTATTGGACTTGCATTCACTTTGGATAACAGACTGCAAGAGACATTTGCACTTTTTCGGCCACTGTATCGCGCTAAGAAAAACGATTCTGCAATCGATACTGTGCAGGGATTGGCCCTATTGCGATTAGGGCAGTTTGATGCCTCTCGAACGATTATTAGCAAAGCGTTGACGGAGCATATTGCAGGGGCAGAGATTGTATCTGCGCTGATCACCCTTACGGAAGGAAAGAAGAGCCTTGCTTATGGGGAGGCTTTGTCTGCATCCACCAAGCTGGGAGAATCAGCAGATGCGGCTTATGCCGTCGCGCTCACAGCTACGGATCCACATATTTCTGATCGATCTCTAATTAGCGCTCTCACCCTATCACCTTTACAGACTGGGCCGTATCTTGAGATGGCCTCACGTATACTACTCCAAAAACGACCCGACAAATTTGATCAGGCTTATCAGTTAATTGAACTGAGTCTTTCCCTCGATAAAGACAGTCTAAGAGCTAAATTGATGAGAACTCTACTGCTTCTAGAACAGAACAAAGTCAATATCGCAGAGACGCTGTTGGCTAACCTGGCGAAAAAGAAAACCAATACTCCTGACTATCTGATGACATTGGCAGTTTACTGGAACATGAAACACAATGCGGAGCTTTCTAATAGAAGTTTGGAGGCAGCGCGAAAGATGGATAGCACACTTTTCAAGTTTGATCTTCCGTCGACGCCACTTGAACTATTGTTCATTTTGAATCGCAAAATACACTATCGTACGGATTCATTCCTTAGCCTGGCAAGTCTTTTTATGCATGGTTCCTAAAAATTTAATGTCCTCAGGTTGAATAACCCATGTCCCAATCGCTCTCCCCACCTATTGAGAAAGATAGTTTTATTGAAATTGCTCCATTGTACGATAGCCTGATGAATTCAGTGCCATATCGCGATTGGGTGGTCTATCTGAAACAGCTGCTTAGTCGAAGCCGCGCCCGCCCACGAACCATACTCGATCTTGCATGTGGCACAGGAACCGTCTCACAGTTGATGGCAGGTGAAGGGATGAAAGTAATCGGAGTAGATATATCGGAAGGGATGATACTTGAGGCACGACGAAAAGCGGCCATGGAAGGACTCAACATAGACTATAGAGTACAGGATGCTGGCGAATTGGATCTGCCAGGTTCTCGCTTCGATCTATGTATCAGCCTTTTCGACAGCCTGAACTATATCACCGATCCCAAACATCTTCAAAAGGCATTTTATCGAGTGTATTCGCATCTCAACCGAAACGGGCTTTTCATCTTTGATATTAATACAGAGTATGCGCTGAAGAATCGATTTTTTGATCAGGATAATCTTAACTCGGATGATGAGCTTAAATACGACTGGGCAAGTGAATACGATTCAAATACGAAAATCTGTGCAGTCAAGATGAAGTTTTGGCACCGGGATGCAGATGGTACTGAAAAAGTATTTGGTGAAACGCACTGGCAATACGCTTATTCATCGGAGGAGATTATAGAGATGCTTACCGATGCAGGGTTTGAAAATATCGAAGTATTTCAGGCATACAGCATGCGACCTGCTACACGTACTGCTGACAGACTTTTTTTTGTTTGCAGTAAAAAGTTATAGCAAAACCTTCTTCTCTACCCTCGGAATATTACCATCCCTTGGATTACAATTATACTACCTGTGCATGTCCTAGGTTTACTTCCGATATTCAGCCCCTGAGCAGGAATATCTAGATTCAAATTCAAGCAGGAAGTCAGGAACAAAGGAAAGCTGGAATGCAGGTTTGAATTGACGAGATGGTAGAATGGTTAGTTGACATCCCACTCATTGTGTGCTAGTATATAATTGGAAAGGCGCGCACCCCCACGCCTCGTCCCCCCGATTTGCGCGAACTCATCTTCTTAACATGGATCTCAGTACCCGACAGGGCAGGCGTGAACAAGGGCAGCGTTTACAGAGCGCAGTAGAACGTGCAGGGTTTTCGATTGAAGAACTTGCCGTCCGATTAGGATGTTCGCGTGCGCTGATATATCAATATCTTTCCGGATCCACACTCGCTCAGCCCGATCGAATGCAGAGAATTGCTGCTATCTGTGACGTCTCCCTCGCAAGTTTTTATGAAGAGGGTGCGATTTCCGAAGCATCCAATTCTGCGATTCAGTCCCCCTCTATTCCCACCTCTCAAACCCCACAAAAGCAGGATGCTGATGCCCGGCTGAATGAAACTCTTCTTCATCTACGAGCTCTTGCAGAGGCACAGGAATCGCCCATTAACTTACAGGTCATTGCAGCAACATACTATCAAATCATACATGTTGCTTCTCAGTTAGGAGATAGTGCGATACTTGCTCATGCACAAATGAAAGTGGGTAATGCACTGCTTAGAACAGGTGAATTTCCGAGCGCCGCAGAGGCTTTGGAACGAGCAGTGGGAGTGGCACAAGAGACTGGGGATATACAAAGTGAGGTGTCCGCGAGGCAGTGCCTCGGATCTGCACTGGCAGCTATGGGCAGAACAGAAGATGCCAAAATACAATTTGAACATATAGCTAAGGGGCCGGTTTTTCGAGGGAGATGGCAGGGAACGATCTCATTGGGTGGTATTCATGAGATGCAGGGCGAATATCAATCGGCCATGGCTAAATTCGATGAAGCTGCTGCTATGCTGGAAGAGGAATCGGCCTCTGGCCAGGTTAGCCCGGAGGAGATCTCTTCTGGATTAACTTATGTCAATACGAACCGGCGTAACGTCTATATGGATGGCGGTGATTTTGAAGCAGCAAAACTGCTCGCTTCCGAGGGAATGGCTGGCTCAGAGTCGATAGGCAACGCTGATCAGCATTTGGAGGCTCGTTTCGATTTAGCCTGGTGTGAATTCAACTGCGGACGATGGGCAGGAGCGTTTCGCGGATTTTCGAGCATGCTTCAGCTTGCACGTTTCACAAATGATGTGGGGCGTGAAACAATGGCGCGTGCCTGGCTGGGAATTATGAAGGCAGCGGCTGGTGATTTTGACTCTGCAGTGGAGCTTGGAGAGAATGCCCTTTCCAGTGCGTTGAAACATGGTGATCGCAGAGGCGAGCTCTATGCGCAGCTTGCACTCGCTGATGCCTTCATTACTCAGGGTAATCGAACTAGTGAAGCCAGATATCATACAAACCAGGCACTGGCCGTGACTATCTCATCCAGACAGGAACGTGGTGAGATTGAGTGCAGACTCAGGCTTTCCAGATTGGCAGCCCAGGAATCAAATACTTTGGATCTGCAAGAAAATGCAGATCGTTCACTATTGCTGTCGCTCAGACTAGGCTCGCGACACCTGGAAAGTCTTGCTCGATGCTGGCAATGTGTAGCATTTTTACAAGGTAAAGATACTTCTGCAGAAATGTTAGCTCGCTTGAGAGATAGCATTCAAATGGCTCTATCGCTTGCAACATCGATTAGTTTTTCTGAAGGAATCTGGAGAGCAAACCATATCTTGGGGCGGCTGTACTTGAGGGAAGTTCCTCAAAATACCGAATTGGCTGAGCAGTCTCTGCGCTCTGCTATTTTCCAACTCTCTGTGTTAAGAAATCAACTGTTAGACATTGGGCTATCAGACACTCTGCTTGAAAACAGAGATTGTCTTGCAGTTTATATAGATTTTTTTGCACTACTGAATACTAAGAACCCTGAAGAGTCGGCGAAATTTATTGAAGAATCAGCCTGGCCTCCCTTAGAAGCTCTCGCTGCAAAAGAACTGTCCAATCCTATACCAGACCAGAGATACTTGTAGGAAATGAGTATGTTCCAAAGCAGGAAAAAAAGTAATAATATACCCTTCGCCTGTATCAATAGGTTCTGGCATATGGCTGGCTGTCTGACTGCAGTCATCATGATGTGTGGATGCGGGCATGGCGGGCTTGGGATTCCTTTTACCGGAGGAGGGTTTCCTACTGGGCTGAACACGCGCATGTCTGGAAGAGTAGTGCGCGCCGATAATTCACTTCAGCCGCTTGCGAATGCTTCGATCACTCTGACTGTCTCTACCACTCGTTATGTGTTAGCGCAATTTCAGGCGACATCCGCCGCAGATGGTAGTTTTAGTTTTCCTGCCATTCCAACCGGTGAAAATAGTGTCACTGCAGATATTGATATTGTTACTACGGACATAAGTGTTCAGGAGCAGAAGATCAAATTTGCTGTATCTCATGATCAACCGGTGCAGTTAATCGCTGCCGTTCCGCCGGCCGGTTTCAATATCAACCAGGCAGCAAGTGTCACAGTGACTCTGAGTAAAGCGATTGTTCCTATCGAAATGAATATTCCATTTGTAACCAAGGTGCTGGATAATCAAGGAAATACCATCGCCTTAATGCCATCACTCTTGTTCTATGGAGGCTTTGGTTCGGTGGGGATCGACAATACTTTCTATGCAAACAGTTCAGGTAAGGGGCAGATAATTGCTGTATGGAATTCGAGTATACATTCGGAGGCTTCGAATATTACTGCCGATTCCACTCTTAAGCAAGATGTTACTCCACCGGCAGCGCCTTAGTTAGTGCGATAGGAATGTTAAAATATTGTGGCATTGATATAGTCAATACTCATCGTCGAGAGATTCTAACTCTTCGGCGGTCAAATAATCGAGAATAGTTGGGGGGCGAGAGAGCGTGGCTCGAATCGTTCCTTCCACAAATCCTGATATCGCTTCTTCCTCCCGCACGGCGGCTATCTGAATTGTGAGTTCTTTTAGTTTTGACTGAAGGCCAGTACGGTATTTTTGATTGGTGGAGGTGTTGAAATCGTTTCGAAGCAAGAGGCGTCTTTCCTGAAGTGCCTGGCGCATCTGTCGAAGTTCGCTTGCTCGAGGCGTTTCTTCAAAAAACTCTTCGATAACTTCCTCATCGCGTGGGGGAGGCTGAATATTGTGGAAATGATCTGACATGAAATCGGTACTCAACGGTTTATAGCTTTGCTTGGTCGCCATCTCTCATTCAGTGGTGAATGAGAGATGCGTAAAATTGACTTAGCATACAATGCCATGACGATGACAAACACCAGAAAGTAGATTCCAGATCGCATCTAGCGCTAGTTCAGAAGCTGCACAGGCACTTTTCGCCTGTGATGCAGTTGTAATGTACTGGGATAGAATTGCTCTTTCGTCGGAGCGATGGACTTCATCTGCAGCGATATGCACTTGGAAGTAGGCCAATGTTTTTGGATCTGTTATTGAGTAATGGTCTTTCAATCCAGCAATTTTCGATTCTGAGACTTCCGGAATCTGGCTCTCATATGCGTATAGTGCAGATACTCCATCGGTGAAATAGCTGTGGCGACAGATATTTTGAAAAGTGTCTATCAGTTTGCGGGTCTCAGGCTGGCATTCGGTATTAATTACTTCTTCCTTGGATAAACCAAGTCCCTCTGCAAATTGCAGCCATAGTTCTGGATGATTTGGAGATCCAGCCTCTTCATCAATGAGATTTTGTAAAATTGTTCTTCGAGCAGTCAGATCCGATGTATTGGAATGCACAGCTGATAAGTAACTTGGGAACGCGGCCACATGCTGATAGTACTGCGCAGCATAGTCCTGCAGGGCGTCCATTGTCAGCGATCCTTGATTCCATGCCTGATAGAATGGATGCTGTAGAACATGTTTTTTTGAAATATTATTTTCGATTTGTTGGATTGCATTTTCAGCACCGATAGTGACAGACATATTAGGTACTCCTGAAGTGGGTTAATGATGTATTGGTTTGATCGAGAGAGAGGCGAACGAAACTCGCTCAAATTTTCTACGTCGCAAAGTATTATACCAAAAGTTTAACGCATGAGTGAGTTAACGAGAAGCTCGCTGAGGTTCGCGAGGCCCAGCGGTACGGACGAAACCTTTCGCTTGATTCGCGCCAGCGCGTTATCCACGGATTTTGTTTTACAATGAAGCTCAGACGCAATTTCACGATAGGATTTTCCTATCTGGTATCCCGCAAGCACATTCCACTCGAACTCAGAAAGTACCTGCTGCAACATCTCATGAAGGACTTTAGTATCTTCTCCCTGGATAACCAGGTCTTCGGGGTCTAGTGTCTCGGTTGCAGGGATGATATCGGAGAGATTCCAATCGGGGCCAGAATCTTCGGAAGGGCTTTCCAGTGAAAGAGAGGTGTTGAGCGGCATTTGTTTATGCCGGGTAGCTGTTTTGATAGCAGTAATGATGTGTCGCTGTATACAGACCTTCGCAAATGCTGGAAAGGATATAGCTTTGTCACTTCGGAAATCGACAATTGCCTGCCATAAGCCGATCATACCGACCTGTAATAGGTCTTCTTTTTCGGCGCCGACAAGGAAATAGGATTTGACCTTGGTGCGTACAAGATTACGATATTTGTAGAGCAGATATTCGGAAGCACTCTCGTCACCGAGTTGTGCTCTGTCTACAATTTCCCGATCTGCCATGTCTGTAAATTTCAGATGGGCGGGAAGAAAATGATGCTGCAAATCACTAATCACACTGTTCCCTCATTCCGTAGGAATTAATGTTCTATCTCTCGTATTCGGCATACCCTTCTGGAAATGGTTTGCCGATATTGCTGGAGGAGTAGCTGCAGCTAAATGCTTAAAATATTATACTGGAAAGATGTAAGTATTTCAACTACAAATGCAGGAATTTCGATAAAATAAATCCAGAGTAGCAAAAAAGATGCGATATAGAGCTATTTATGAGCTTACAGCTATCCCCCAGAGCTGTTTTCAACATTTTTTTTGATATATGCCATGAGTAGCCGCACCATGGCTTCGGGAGCATTTTTATGCATGATTTCGTATCCATGCGAGTTTTCTACCGGCAGTCCGAGTGTAATTGGCCGGGCAACCAACCCTATAGCGGCAGCACAAGATGCGTCGCTTCCGCCTCTGGAGAGATACTGCCAATGCGGACTAATTCCTATCTCCCGACAACAGTCTTCCAGAATCTCACCATCCAGCGCTTCCATAGCTGCATAGCCGTCTCTCACCCATATAGTTGGCCCGGCATCTATTGGAAAATAGGCATCAGGAGTTCGTGGGCCGATCTCAAGGGCGATGCAGATGTCACTCGGGTGCTCTCTAAGCAGAAGCTGCGCGCCTTCCCCGCCCACCTCTTCGGAAGATGTGGCTGCGAAGAGTATAGATGAAGATTGTGTAATGGGAGATTTTTTTAGTTCATTCAGCGCTAATAACCAAACAGCCAGATCGGCTCTATCATCGATGAAAAAAGAAGCGATGAACTCGCCGAACTCTGTCACGATGCGCCTTGACCTGCTTAGTACACATCTAAGTCCTGGGCGAACACCTTCATTCTCAAGTTCAAATGCATTCTTTCCTGTGAAGATATAGGCCTGTTTCCATAGCAGCGGCCCTTTACGCGCTTGTTCTGCAACACTCGCTTCCGAATCGGTGTGTATGCTCCCGAAAGAGAGGATACCAGTGAGAGGGCCTTTTCTTGTAAGTATATCCACCGGGCCTTCTCCCCATTTCCATGGGTAAGAACCTCCACTTGCCTGCACCCTAATTTTGCCATCATCCTCAATCCTAGTCACCATGAGCGCGATCTCATCCATATGCGCTGTCACAACAATTCTTGGAATGTTTTCGGCTCTGTCTCCTTCTGGGGAGTGTTCGACAATGAGATTCCCTTTGGAATCTGTTGTATGTTCAATTAATAATCCATCAAGTTCAATTTTTAGCCATTCTCGTACTGCCTTTTCTTCGCCTGGCGGCCCCTGTAAGGCGATCAACTGTTTTATTAATTCAGTGGATGATTTCATCATTGTTCACACCTGGAAGTAATATTTGAAAACTAGAGCATATTAAGTAAAAGATTTTTTTAAACAGGATTAACAGGATTTACAGGATTAGGATATCTGATTAGTCGCGAATCAATTAATTGTTCAAGTATTTTTTGAACAGCATTAATCCTGTAATTCCTGTCAAAAAAAATTAACTGAATAGTTCGAAACATCTTTACCACAAAAGTGAACAAAATGCAACACCCATAATATTCAGAATCCATTTCTAGTAAAGCACTATCGGCGCCACTCAATTCCAGTGGAGATCGTAAAATCGGGGCCGATATTGCTGAATGAAGGCAAAGTATAGTTGTGGATATCTCCATTTTCTGAAAATGATGCAAAACAAGATGCCGAACTGCATAATTTGCGGCGATATCCGAAAGTTGCAGTAACGGGAGTACGATCAGCAAACGGGTTTCCTGTTCGAACAGGCTGGCTATTTGCATCTATCTGTAGAATATAACTATCTCTGCTGTTGGGATGATATTCACAGGCAAGAAGCCCCTGAAACATACCATGCTCAGGATGAGGCGCTTTGCCTGCCGATACTTGAGCCACCAGCCCCATGTTTACATAAAGTGTAGTATCCCTTCCAAGCGAGTATCTGGAATCCAGCGATACTCCTGCATCAAACCCACCGCTCCCCAGCAATAGTACAGGATTTCCTGTAGGGATTTTTACTCCAACACGCCATGCCAGCCCAGATCGAGCCTGTAGCCGAAGAATATTTCGCTTGTATGTTAGTGAGATATCACCCAAGCCAAATCCATTTGCCTGGTTGACAAGTGTCTTGCCATTGGAATCAATCATCCTGAGAATGCTGGAATATTTTGGGTGGGAATCCCTTCCTGCAGGATCGTCGTCAGCATTTCCTGATATTCCGAACAGGCTGTGCCACGATGAAAGTATACCATCCAGGATTCCTCCATTCCTCCATAGAATGGGGACGAATATTGAAATTTCAGAGTTGTTGCGCAGCCCCTTCTTCCAGGACATCGTCAACCTCTGGTACTCGTTATCTTCGAGAACGCTGGAAGTCGATACGGCTGGGACAAGAAGATTATTGATAATATCGAACTGCAGGCCGAACCGTTCATGATGCAAGGATTCAACATCTGTCGATTCCGGAACGAACTGGAGGAAAAGAAGATTGAATGGGCCCGCATTTCGAATGCTTATTGGCCCTCTATTTTCGTTTTGTGCAGTCGGGGAAGTTTGAGAATTCGCGCCAGGAATCGCCTGAAAGAATATCGCTGCCGCAGCCATGATCACTTGCGAGACTTTTATCATATCTATCCGATTGGGGATCAATTGCACCGCGTTACTCCTCGCTAGAAATATTCCCAACCCGGCTTTACCAGATTGGGAATGAAATGGAGCTATGTTAGACTAGAATACAGGATGTTTTTTTTATTTAGCATACCTCAACAGTGGTTAAATTATTCTAATTCATTGCGATCTTATACATAGTTAAGCCCATATGATAAGTTTGGAATAGGGAATATTCGTTTCAGTATCTCCGTCCACATTGCTCCAGCAGAACACTCCTTTGTTAGGCACTGCCACTGATCCTCTTGAACCGTGCCAAACAAAAGTTTAGTTGCTTCTTCCCTATTTAAAATAAGTTCATGCTCATCATAAAGAAAATGAAAATGATCATCATGCTCTCGGAAGGCGAGTTTGGCTGCCTCCGTCCTGCCGATTTTTTCGATAAAGTATGGCTGCATTCTCGCCATTAATTGTGAAAATCGAATGATACGGACTGTTCCTTCAAAAGGATGTGGATCTCCTTCCAGCCCCGCCTGAAGGCAAAGTGACTGGAATAGTTCATCATGTCGCGATACTACCCATTGAATGGAAGATAGCTGCTCCGCATTCAGCAAAATCTCAAAGCTTTTAAGTAGTGATCTTCGCTCACCGCTATATTCAACGATTTTAGCTTTGCGATCGATACCCGATATTTTGAGTATAAAATAGCCTCGAAACGCGCCTCCTTCGCGAACTAACCAGAATTTGCCGAGCCGATTTCGTACTAGTTCGGTGGTCATCGCTAACTCGTAATCTGAGGGTGATCGGAAGAATCGGACAGGCTCATTTTGATAGGAGTTCATGATAGCAGGTAGGTCGGCATCGCTGAATGGCAAGGCGGTTATCTGAAATGGTAAATGGGGATAGTTTATTTCCTGATCAGAATAAAGTGTAAAACCGATATTACATCCTATTCTTACGCATCCATGAGACTGGTAAAGTAGTCGATCACCGGAGACGAGCATCATGTCAACACCTTCTCGTTCAGCCTTTTCGATAGCATCTTCAAGGCATCTTGTCGCTAAACCTCGGTTTCTATAGGCCGTATCCGTCCCAACTGCACCGATACATGCCGTTCGAATTTTGCACCCATAGAGCAGCGCATCCTGCTGTTTCATTCCTACGTGGCTAACACATTTCCCATTTTCCACGCAGACGCGTAAATTATCCCAATTTTCGGGATTAAAAAGGCTGGGATACTCTTCCATCATGGTAGGGCGAAAAGTAAAACCAAGTAATTTATGCAGTGATTCGATTTCTGCTTTGAGTACTGCTCGAGGTTCATCTATCATTCTTTACCGACTCCTTATGTCATTTCTAATCATTCCGAAATCTGATGAAAATTGCCATTCAGTAAAAAAAAGGGTATACACGCATTTGAAATATCCGAGATCTGTTGTTCCGTGTAAATTTGTTCATCCAATAAAAGTGATGCAGTCCAATCTAGAATTATACTCAAGTCATTTCGAAAGAGCAAAATGATTAAGGAAATCGCGAAATTATTAGATAGGGTAGAATATGTTCCCATACGAACAGGCATTTCGATGAGAGATGTTCCATTCGAAGCGCATGATATCGTGCGTGTAGGGATGATTGGGATGGGACATCGGGGATATGAGCAGTTGCGGTTAATTCTCGCGATGGATGGTGTGCGGGTTACAGCGCTGAACGATGTCGACGAGGAGAAAGCAAAACTCGGGAAACAGCGTGTACTAGATGCTGGGGGAAGCGCTCCCGCCCTGGAATCAGATTGGCGCGCGCTTTGTGAGCGCACTGATGTGGATATGGTATACATCTGCACCTCCTGGCTGCTCCACGCTGAACAGGCCATCTACGCCATGGAGTGTGGCAAACATGCGGCAGTGGAAGTGCCGGCAGCTACTAGGCTTGAGGACTGCTGGAGACTGGTGGACACATCCGAGAAAACTCGTCGGCACTGCATCATGCTGGAGAATACTCTGTATGAATATTCAGAAATGCTTGTTCTAAATCTGGTTCGGGCTGGCATATTAGGAACTATTGTTCACGGGGAAGGCGCGTACATCCATGAGATGAAAAAAGGGCTGTTTTCCTCTCCAAGAAAACATCTCTGGCGACGTGAATACCATACTTCACACAATGCAAATCTATATCCGACTCATGGGCTTGGCCCGATTGCAAGGTACATGGATATTCATCAAGGCGATAGATTTACGCGTCTTGTATCTATGAGCAGCAGAGAAGCTGGCCTATCGGAGTATCGCGATGCCAATTTCGATCCTGATGACCTAAGACGCTCAGAAATATACGCTTGTGGAGATATGAACAGTTCTCTTCTTCAAACGGCTCTTGGGCGCACCGTACTGCTGCAGCATGATGTAATTTCTCCCCGACCTTACAGCCGTCTGAATCTTATTTCTGGAACGAAAGGGACATTCTGCGACTACCCGCCACGGATTTTTATCGAGGACCAGCCTGAACACGATTGGGTCTCTTTAGATGCTTTTATTGAAGCGTATGAGTCTCCGCTTTGGAAAAATATCGGTGAGCTCGCGCGTTCATTGGGTGGTCACGGTGGGATGGATTTTCTCATGAACTATCGGCTGTTTCAGTGTGCACGTGAGGGGAGTGTGCCCGATATGGATGTTTATGATGCGGCAGCCTGGAGCGCACCTGGCCCACTATCTGAGATTTCGGTAGAGCGCGGCAATGTTCCTCTCTCTTTTCCAGACTTTACTCGCGGTGGCTGGAAGGATAAATAGGGGATTATTGATTTTTAATGAGTCTCTTGCAAAAATCTCAAAGTAGTTGATAACATTTAAGCTCGCATGCCCTGATCCTCTCCAAAAACAGGACATGGGTTAGCCCGGATTATTCATGAGCAGAGTGAAAACCGAGCACTGAGTAATTTTGGCACATGCTGGACTTCACTCCTACGGCAATGATCAAGTTGAGTAATGAGCCTCTGGGCAAATGCAGTATTAACACGTTGCGATCACCAAA
>JANXSG010000025.1 GCA_025352825.1 Chthonomonadaceae bacterium
CCCGGCAATACATCTTATTCTGGCACGATTAATTTCACCTATGATAACAAAGACCAGATAACGCAGGAACAGTCCACTCGAACACCACCGGGTTTCCCGACTGGATATACCAACACTTTCGCCTACGATTCAGCTGGCAACGCAACAACTTTCAAAGGTGTTACACGAACCTACAACAGTTCGAACCAGAACACCGCTAATACATACGATAACAATGGTAACCCGACAACCTATTCCGGTACATCGATGACCTACGACGCCGAGAACCGTCTCACAGCAGTCGGTACATTGATGATGGCGGGTTACACTTCGGGTGGTCAGCGCGCTTGGAAGCAGAACAGTACTACCAAAACCTATTTCATATACGATGGTCTAGTGCCTGTCAGCGAGCTATCTTCCAGCGGAACTGTTCTGGCAACGAACACATTTCGCGCGACCGGTTTAGCTGTTCGGGATAGCAGCGCCGGCCACTGTTTCTACTTATTCGATCTTCACGACTTGACTCACATCTCCATACTGCGATATAATTTTAGAGTAGTTGAAGATTATGAGGAGGAGATGAATGGCATCTCGCGGAGCTGGCGTTTTCGCAGGAATGGAAGAGCGGACAATTGAGAAAGAGTTAGACAGTCATCATGTTGGAAATCCATATATTGTGATTCTCTATAACGATGATTATCACAGTCAGGATGAAGTAGTTTCACAGCTACAGTTAGCCACAGGCTACGATATCATTCGTTGCGAGCAGATAATGATGGAGGTACATACGCGGGGCAGATCAGTCGCACATTCAGGGTCAGAAGAAGAGTGTGAGAGATCGGCCAATATCCTTCGCCAAATTCGACTGCAGGTTGAGACGGATAGGTCGTAATCACTTGGGAATAAACCACTTGTTCGCTTCAATCAACTAAGGAATCAGCGCTATAGATTTCTCGCCCTCCTATAAATGTACGTTTAACTGTACCATTTGCACCTAGCAATACGAGATCAGCATCATAACCGGGGCGAATTAACCCTTTCCGATGAGACAATCCCAATGCTCGCAGCGCGTTGAATGAGCTCATCTTAGCACGATCCTTCAAAGATAAGATATGCGCGTTTGCCACCGCACGATCCAGGGTTAGGAGGCTCCCGGCGAGTGTGCCGTCTGCCAGTCGAGCAGCGCCATTCTTCGAAATAATTTGTGTTCCTCCTATCGAAAACTTAAAGCCTTCCTCCATTCCCGCAGCCTGAATTCCGTCTGAAATGAAGATTACACCATCAACCCCTTTTGCATTAATAAGGGCGGCACAGCTTGCAGGATGAACGTGAATGTTATCCCAGATCAACTCGGCAGACAGCTCTTTATGCATCAACGTCGCACCCACGACTCCCGGCTCTCGCCCTTCCATCGGGCGCATTGCATTAAAACAGTGCGTAACATGCCTTGCTCCCGCGTTTATCCCCAGGCACATCTCATCATAGGAAGCATTCGAATGTCCTATCGAGGCAATGATATCGTTTGCGCAAAGAAACTTGATGACATCCAAGGCACCAGGTATCTCCGGAGCGATTGTCATTACTTTAATGGTGTCTAGATGCGATCCTACCTGCGCCATAAGCTCATCGACAGACGGCGGGATAATATACTCTTCCGGCTGTGCGCCCTTCTTTTTCGGGTTGATGAACGGCCCTTCGAGATGAGTACCTAAAACAGCGGCTCCAGATTTTCCGTTGTCTGGCGAATGGAATAACTGTGCAGACGCCTCTACTGTACTACGAATCTCATCTCGGGGGGCGGTTACTGTGGTCGGCAGGAATCCGGTAATCCCATGCGAAGCAAGATGTGAGGCTATTTCGAGAATACTCTCTTCCCCGCCATCCATTACGTACTTCCCTGCCCCGCCGTGGATATGGATATCAACAAATCCTGGCATAAGAACACTACGCCCACCATCTATATCGCCGGGCTGTGGGCTGCCTGAATTGGCAATTGCTTCCAGAGATACAATGCGGCCATTCTCGATAGTCACACAACATTTGCTGATCTCGGCCAGTGCGTCGACACACACTGAAGTAAAAATTCGAAATCTATTCATTGCCCTCTCTGCCTTTCAATGATTCGATTCCGTATGGCCTCAGCAGCTTCTTTACTTCCAATTTGGCTGTGGCGAGTCCTAGCATCAGGCGTTACTCTGGCTGACGAGGTCTTTGTGTATAACAGACAGGCGATAATAACTATGACCGCTAAAATAGTTATTATCGCAAGTACTGGAGTAATCTCCTTATGCATATAATTTCCCCTGAACATTTGTAAAGGGCAGATCATTCCCCACTTACAGGAAAATTCTCCCCATAATTCGCTCTCATGATTACATCAACGTACTGTGAAATTCTGATCTATAATACTATCCAAGCAGTTGAACTTTTTATACTTTGCGTGTCCATCAGCATATACTTGATGAACATTTCCAGATCGATTTGCCTGTGCAGGCAGATCGTCGCAGAAATATTCACCTTTCTTATCCTCGTGAGCGTTCGCGAAATCCTCATATAGCATCACGAAGTTTGCCGGGCTTCCGACAGCGCCCATAGACTGCCCAGAGAGATCGCAATCTTTGGATTTGATATTGGTTCCAGCCAGATAAGTAGCATCCAGATTCGAGTATAGTTCATCTCGATTACTTCCCATCCATGCGAATCGTCCCCACAAATCGCGGAAATCGTAGTTGCAGGCAGCCTGGCTGTCCGATGTTCCTCCACTGATACTCGGGCAGTATACTAATGAATCGTTCTTAACATACGGATACATTAGTGAGAACCACGAAGAGCGATATGTAGAGATACCAAACCACTGTACTAAAGGTGACTGATCGATTGCGCACTTTGGATCGGCGACTACTTTAGAGGACGGTTTTGGGCTAAGAGCCGTTCTAAGGGGATACGTGCTTGTTGTTCCCAGGCAATAGTCACTTGCTGCCCACCAATTTACAGAAGTATCCGGATAGATTTCGTCATAGTCCTGTACATACATCATCATTGCAGTTCCATACTGCCTCATATTGCTGAGACAGACTGTTTTGCGAGCTTGTTCTCGAGCTTGCGCGAATACAGGGAACAAAATTGCAGCAAGTATAGCTATGATAGCTATAACTACTAGTAGCTCAATAAGCGTAAAACCGCTCTTTTCAAATCTATTTTTCAGCATAGTTAATTGCCCCTTTCGAAATGGTTTATTGGTGCTAAAAGACGGCGTTGTGCTCAGACATTATATATACATAAGATCTTTCTGTCAAGTAATAATTGGATATCCGAACAAATTTGAACAGAAATTTTCATGTTTAGTTACGTTGAGTTCAAATTGGTACCACAGAGATATTTTAGCAGGATGAACTTCTATTTACTTTAACCAATTCCTTTTGCCAATCTGCATTTTCTTATTCAAAATATATTCCCAACTTATCAAAGTTCAAAGCTTTTCCCTGCCCATATTAGTGATCGATTTGTTTTAATACTCAGAAAATGCAGTTCTGAAAAAATAGAGAATTCTATGAAACGTGAATTTGATGAGCACATGAAGATTTCATACATTCTGATTTCGACGTCCGAAAACGGCTAGTTATACGTACATTTCCGTTGTATAATATGGACATGAAACTAGATGCAACATTATGTTACCAGGCAGTGCTGTCACACGATACTCGATTTGACGGGATGTTTTTCGTCGGTGTATCCAGTACCGGAATCTACTGCAGACCCGTATGCACTGCAAAAACTCCACTGTTCAAGAACTGTACGTTCTATTCATGCTCGGCTGCCGCCGAGTGCGCCGGATATCGTCCATGCCTGCGCTGCCGTCCGGAACTTGCGCCAGGAAATTCCCTGATTGATTCGCCGAGTCGATTGGCGTCTGACGTTTCACGCAGGGTTGAGGAAGGTGCGCTGAACGAGATGAGTGTTGCTCGGCTTGCCGAAGAGTTCGGTGTGAGCGATCGCCACCTCCGACGTGTGGTGAAGAGCGAGCTGGGTGTAGCACCCATAGAGATTGCGCAGGCTCAGCGCCTTCTCTTTGCAAAGCGACTTCTAACAGATACAAACCTACCTATTACAGATATAGCATTTATGAGCGGGTTCTCCAGCCTGAGAAGATTTAACGCGTTGTTTCAAGAGCGATATCGGCTGAGTCCAACGTGCCTGCGCAAATCCGGTAAGGGTGATATTGAGGCCGGTAAACTGGTCTGCGATCTTGCTTACAGGCCTCCATTCAACTGAGCGGGCATGCTCTCATTCCTGGATGGAAGGGCGACTTGCGGTGTGGAGGCTGTTGTCGGCGAGAGTTACCTCCGAACAGTCTCTATCGGAGATACTAAAGGCTGGATTACTGTGGTTCATCGGCACGAGAATAACATGATTCGAGTGGAAGTATCGGCTGCGCTTTCTCCTTCGGTAAGGCAGACCTTAACTAAAGTAAAATATCTTTTCGATCTATCTGCTCATCCTGTTGAGATCGAAAACCATCTCGGAGAGTTGGCAATCAAGCATTCCGGGCTGAGAGTTCCTGGTGCGTTCTATGGTTTCGAACTTGCGGTTCGCGCCATTCTCGGGCAGCAGGTAAGCGTTCGTGCGGCGACGACATTGGCTGGCAGGTTCAACAAAACGTTCGGCGAACCGATCGAAACTCCATTCCCCGAGCTAACGCATCTATTTCCGAAAGCTGAACGGATAGCTGCAGTTGAACAAGGCGAGATCGTTGCTCTGGGAATAATTCGAACACGAGCGAACACCATAGTATCACTAGCTAAGGCAGTGGCTGGCGGCAGTTTAGTTCTCAGGCCAGAAAGTGATCCAGAGCGGGTAATGTCTCGGTTGAGGGAGCTGCCGGGAATAGGGGAGTGGACTGCGTAGTATATCGCCATGAGAGCTCTTTCATGGCCGGATGCGTTCCCGCATACCGACCTTGGTATCTATAAAGCGCTTGGAGAAAATCGACCAGGACGAGTTCTGGAAATGGCGGAAGCCTGCCGGCCATGGCGCGCTTATGCTGCTATGCATCTATGGAAATCTTTGGAGGTGATAGTATGATAATGTACACTTGTCTTCAGAGCCCTCTGGGTGATCTGCTTTTGACTTCGCATGGATCATCACTAACCGGACTGTTCATGCGGGATTGTGTGGAAATGGATGAACGTAAAGGGTGGATTCAGGATGATGACGCTGTACCATTCAATGAGACGAAGACCCAGTTGCAAGAATATTTCTCCGGGGAACGGACGGAATTCGATCTCCCGCTCAACTTAATAGGAACAGATTTCCAGAAGCAAGTATGGGAAGCATTGATGAGTATCCCATACGGCACAACGATCTCGTATGGCGAGCAGGCCAAACGGATCGGAAATTCGAACGCTTCACGCGCGGTAGGATTGGCGAACGGCAAAAACCCAGTCTCGATTATTGTTCCCTGTCATCGCGTCATCGGTTCAAATGGAAAACTCGTTGGTTATGGTGGTGGTTTGTCTCGTAAGGAAAATCTACTCAATTTTGAGGCGTCTGTACAGTCACATGGTGCTCATCAGATGATACTT
>JANXSG010000045.1 GCA_025352825.1 Chthonomonadaceae bacterium
CGGCCCCCTCTCCTGTTTTTGGGAGAGGGGCAGGGGGCATACGCGTTAGGTTAAGATACACTGACTCGACGAAATGAATTTCTTCGCTAGGTGGCGTTCCGCCGAGTGTGCTTCGCACACGATTCTAGCATCATCGAATCCCGTGTCCGAAGGCACTTAGCCGCAGGCTACCAAGCGAAGAAATTCATTTCGTCGCATAAAATCTACTGTGAAACCCTATTTTACAGCTTAACCTAACGCTTATGGGGGTTGGGGGTGAGGGCTATTTTTCTAATATGGTTTCGAGGAGAATTATTGCGCCCGCTTTATCCAGTGGCACATTGCTGGTTCCACATTTTGGGGAGTGGATACAGGAAGGGCAGCCGGCAGAACATTGGCACTCTTTTATAACTTCGTACGCCGAGTTGAGCAGCTCTTTGACGTTTGGAAATGTCGATTCAGCAATTCCAATTCCACCCGGGTATGCATCGTAGATAAAGATGGTAGGAAGTGCTGTGTCGGGGTGGTTTATATTGGAAACTCCCCCGATATCCCATCGATCGCATATTGAAAGAAGGGGCATCATGCCGATAGCCGCATGTTCGATAGCATGGATACTGCCATGCAGATCGTTTAACCCTTCGATGCGTACTGTAATTTCTGGAGGTAGTGTGATCCAGAATCCTTCCGTTTCAAATGTAGCTTCGGGAAGATCAAGATCTTCCACAGAGACTACTTCATCGCTATACAGTCTCTTTTGCCGATAGCCAACCACTTGATTCGTGACAACAACATTTCCAAAACTAATTGAAACTTGACTAATAGATGCTGTCGAACGAACAGCAGCAATCGATGTAAATGATATTTCACGCGGCTCTGTGTAGTAGTTGACATCGGCAAGTCGCGCAATCGCCGTGAGACTAGAACTGTTGAGATTTTCGATAAGATAAGTCTCACCTTGATGGAGATAGATCGCTCCGGGATGCACTGTCTTGCTGGCAGAGGCAATATCTATGGTGCCGATGACACGGTTGTCTCGCTCCCTGTCAACAATGCTATAGGTTCCGTCGGAAGCTGTTCGGATATTGACATCGCCGGCAGGATGCCCATCACCAAGATAATACCATTTACCGCCTCGTAGAAGAAGTTTGCCCGCCAGAACTAACTTGTCCAATTCCTGCCTGGAGTTCTTTCCAAATCTTATAAGATCGGCAGGTATCAGTACTCGTTCACTGGCAGCACATAGGAGATGCTGTGAAAGAATTTTGGGGTTGTCGACATCAATGACAGCACATTCGTGAGGTTTACCAAAAAAATACTCAGGATGCCGCATCAGGAATTGATCGAGGGGATTATTGAATGCTACCATGATGGAGAGAGACGGATTTTCACTTCTCCCCGCTCTGCCAGCCTGCTGCCAAGCGCTGGAAATTGTACCAGGAAAACCTGTGAGCACGGTAGCATCTAATCCGCCCACATCCACTCCAAGCTCCAGTGCATTCGTGGCGGTGACACCTATTAAACTCCCGTTGAAAAGTCCGTTTTCAATAGCCCTGCGTTCTTCCTTCTCATATCCAGAGCGATAGGAACGAATTTTATTAAGCAGATGCGGATCGGTATGCTCAAAATCTTCCCTGGCATATCGCAGAATTAGCTCCGCACTTTTGCGAGCTTTGGCAAAAGTAATATTTCGAATTCCGTGCCGTACTAAATCCGTGAAAAGAGAAGTCGATTCAATGTGCGGACTGCGTCTCTCTTCCTGAGCGTTATCGATGAATGGTGGATTCCAGAAAACGAAGGATCGCGGACCTGATGGCGCTCCATTTTGGTTAATGACAATTGGATTTTTAATTCCTATCAGATTCTCAGTAAGTTCATCTGGATTGGCGATGGTGGCAGAGCAGCAGAGAAAGCGGGGAGATACTCCATAGTAGGCGCATATCCTGCGGAGACGACGCATCACAAACGCCACATGCGCTCCGAACACACCGCGATAGCTGTGGAGTTCGTCTACCACGACATATTTTAGGTTGGAAAAAAAGCTGCTCCAGTAGGAGTGCGAAGGAAGAATTCCTACATGCAGCATATCCGGATTTGTCAGGATTATATGTGCACTTTTACGAAGTATCTTGCGTTCAGTCTGAGGTGTATCCCCGTCGTAGGCCGCAAAACGAACGGTGGGGAAGAGGCCAAAATCATTGAGTTTTCCCAACTGATCCTGAGCTAAGGCCTTCGTTGGGAATAGATAGAGCGCTCTGGCGTTTCTATCGTTTAAAATGGCTTCCAACACGGGAATATTGTAACAGAGAGTTTTACCGCTAGCCGTTGCAGTAACCACAGTGACATGTTCATCATCACGTGCAGCATTGACTGCTTCAGCCTGATGAACATAGAGATTTTTAAGGCCCATCCCCTTGAGGCCAGTAGAAAGATCGGGATGCAACGGTTTTTCAAGTACTCCGTACACCGCTGGTCGGGCGGGAATATTCTCTACATGGGTTATCTGCCCACGATAGAAAGGAGCATTTTTGAGGTCTTCTAGATAGGCTTCTGTATTCATGGCGGTTCCGCGTGAGGTCAACGCCGAGTGGTTTTCAGCACTATGCGGGAAGTGATTTGGCTTTCATGCGCTCAACAATCCGCACCAGGAAGATACTAGCCGCATAGAGAAGCAGAAGCGGAATAGACATGAGCGCCATGGAGAATAGATCGTTGGAAGGCGTGATTAATCCGCCAAGCGCCGCAATTATTACACCCCATCGCCAGTTCTTGATGAGTCCTTTGGAAGTGATCAGCCCAATAAATGCGCCGCCCATGAGCACCACCGGAAGCTGAAATGCTAGACCGAAAGCAGCAATCATTTTCACGAAGAATACGATATAATCGTTTGGATCCTGCATCAACACCGCCGGCTGTGGAAAATCATCAAGATACGATAGGAACCAGTGCATTGCAAAAAACATCGTGTAGTAGGCTACTGCTACGCCAAATATCAGCAGAAGTACTGAAATAGGAGTGAGAAGGCGAAGTGGCCTGCGTTCCTGAGGAGTGAGTGCCGGCAGAACAAAGAGCACGAACTCACGAACCACGAATGGCATTACCAGGATAAACCCATAAATAATGCTGATCTTAAAACGAACCATAAAAGGCTCGTGGAAATTTCTGAATACTATGGACATCAGCGGAGTCGCGACTGGATGATCGTAGACCCATTCAACACTTTTGGCAAGATTATCAAAATCTGCTTTGGAGGGAGGGTCTGAAGCAGCATGGGGCAGGATGAGCACTTCAGGCTGAGCCTTATGTATTCGGGCTGCGTTCTGCTTTTTCATCTCCTTCTCAAGAGGCCGGTACAGAAGTCCGTAGAGCGGGCTGAAAAATTGATAGGCAAGTATAGCGCCCAGCAGCAGAAAAACAAGAGATCGGATAAGATGAGTACGAAGTTCACCGAGATGCTCGGTAAGCTCCATACGCTTGTCCCGATCTGCCGATTTACCTTTTTCTCCACCTGTTATTTTAAGATGAGGCAGTGCTGCCATTCTTGCTCCCCACAAACTTCGTTCACTTATAAGGATTATACTCACAATATGGCGGAGTACGCAAGCAACTGCGCACTCCGCCATATTATATAGATAGAATATCGTTCCGTATTAATACAAACTACTGAAGAGTGGTTACTGTGACTGCTCTGATTGTGATGGGCTTGTTCATTGCTTCTGCAGGAATTCCGGTGTTTCGCGCCTGTCCTGTATTTCCACCCATCATGCCTCCGGCACCGGGATAGCCACCCATCCGGCCTCCACCCATCATTGCTCCCCCGCCCATTCGGCCTCCGAATTGACCGCCTCGGCCCATCATACCGCCTCGGCCCATAGCGCCGCCACCCATACCGCCGCCGTCATCCTTGCCACGTCTGCCGCCACCGCTCATCCCGCCCATCATTCCCTGAGATCCACCGCCAAATCTGCCGCCGCCAGCCATTCCACCAGTACCACCCATCATTCCGGGAGGAGCCATCATTCCGCCCTGCCCGCCCATCATGCCACCTGGCCCACCCATCATACCAGCTCCAGCGGCCGGGGTGCCGCGGTTTACACCAATTTGATCGGTTGTGGTTCCACTGATTGAAAGCGTTCTAGATGTTTTAATTAGCTTGCCCGACTTGTAAGCGATATAGATATCTCGCTCATACTTGACATTTGGGCTCGAAATGCCTATCTGTCCGAAGGTCACGGTTTTCACAGGAGCATTCGCTTCGAATGTCTGATGAATAAGAGCTGTCGGATATCCATTTTGCCATTCCAAATCCACCAGTTTGTTAAGAAGTGTTACTTTGGGCTGTTGGCTGGGAGGTAATCCGGGAATATCAAGCCGCTGCCCTGTTGTATGCCAGGTCTGACCGATCGCTACTCGACTAGACGGAAGCAAAGGCAGTTCCAGCGAGTTGTTTACAGGCAGCCCTTGATTTGCAAACTCTTCTAATCCGCTGGAAGTTCCAGTTTCGTACTGCACAGCGCCCACCGGGTCAATCTCTTGATACATCGAGTTGGACAATGAGGAAGCAGGAAATTTTGTCTCCTGGCCGCCAGTAAGAATTGAGAGACTTGTCAGTTTATTTCGCACCAGGGAAACAGCGGGGCGAACATCCTCAATGTCAAAAAGATGAGTACTGCTGATACTCATGAGCTGCTGATCATCAGCAGCGCCTATATCTGAAATTCCGCCCGCAATCACGGCTTTACTCTCACGCTGATATTTCAGGTCTTCGCCATCGTAATAGTGATATCTTAGTAAAAGAGATGCAGGCCCGTTTTTAATTTTATTGGCAACTTCTAATTTAACTTCGCTTGAGCCTTTTTCTGTAGCAGCAATACCATCACCGCTGCCCCCTGCTGGCTCGAATAGTACTGTTCGTATGGTGTGCAGCCCGTCCGGCGTTTTTGATTCTTTGGTATCCCAGACATAAATGAATGGTTTAGAAGAGAGTTCATCTCCTTCAGCGGGTGCGACAGCAATCTCAAATTTATCGTCAATATACATGGCCACGAATCCACCATGATGAATACTGGAACGCGGAATTTCGATGCGAACCTTTTCCCGAACGGTAGCGCCATCTGGCGGACGCCGAATGGTGAATGGAGACTGAGAAAGTGCGCTTTCGATATGGCCAAAGCTACTAAACGCTAGAACACTTAGAGCCAGGCGCATAGTGTGGTGGCTGGTCATGGACGGAATCCTCCTGAAATGACTCACAAGACGCAAGAAGTTTAACACATCCACCTAGGAAAGTCAACAGGATTGTATAATCAATATCTGCTAAACTATCTCCTTGACAGGTTAACCATCTTTGAGCTAATATTTTGGTCGTATAGATACCTATTAAGGTTCACTTACGCTCTGCGTTCGGAGTAAGTTTCCCATGCGAATATTCACGCGAAAAAAAATTAGAGTTGTACTTACGCCAATTGAACATTCAGAATTTCAGCGAAATGGATTCACTGTATCGCGCGGCCTGTTTTTGCCTGAGGAGACTCTCGTTCTTCGAGAACACTTCATGAAACTTAGAGACGCTGGTTCGTATCCAGGCGATTTTGATGGAATGGATACTTTAAACAGCGATCCACTCAAACGCTTTCCCCGGATGATACACATGCACCGCTGGGATACAAAAAGCATGGAATGGATGCTCGACAATCGCTTGAATGCTGTCCTCACAGAACTCATGGGAAAAGAGCCTTACGCGGTGCAGACGATGCTCTATTTTAAGCCGCCTGGGGCGAGAGGCCAGGCAATGCACCAGGATCAGCTCTATCTTCGTGCTAAACCAGGTACGTGTATAGCGGCATGGCTTGCATTGGATGATTGCGATGAAGAGAATGGCTGTATGCAGATGATTCCGGCCGATCTCACAATGCCACTATTATGTACACAAAAAGCGGATACTTCACTCAGTTTTACAGATGTTACAGTACCACTTCCACCTCATTTTAAGCCCATGCCTGTTATAATGAAAGCCGGAGATGTGTTATTCTTTCACGGATCAGTTATCCACGGAAGCCTTCCCAATACAAGTACTGATCGATTCCGAAGAGCGCTCATAGGCCACTATATCACTGGAAATGCCAAATCCGTCGGCGAGTATTATCATCCGATATTAAGAATGAATGGAGCGGAAGTAAAACTTGGGCTCAGTTATGGTGGCGGCCCTTGTGGTGTGTGGTCTGAGAGAAATGGAAATGTTTCAATTGACCTAATAGAAGATTCAAACCTGTCCTCAAAAGCGGAAAGCACACTGCACGAATAGTATCTCATCATAACTTACAGAATTTTAAGGAGAACTCGAAAATGTTGTATCGACTTCTTGGGGATACAGGAAAAAATGTTTCCACAGTAGGATTTGGGGTCTGGACGGTATCGACTAAAATGTGGGGCATTTCGGATGACGATTTTAGTATCGAACTTCTGCGGCGGGCCTACGATAAAGGTATTAACTTCTTCGACACAGCTGATGTTTATGGAGATGGCAAAGGCGAAACTATACTTTTCGATGCTCTGGGAAATGAGCGCAGTAATATTGTGATTGCTACTAAGTTTGGATACGATTTCCAAACTTATCCTGGGTCACAGCCTGGTCAGCGCGAACGCCCACATGACTGGTCTCCAGCATATATCAAAAAGGCTTGTGAAGCCAGTCTGAAGCGATTGCGTACAGACCATATAGACCTGTACCAGCTTCATAACCCCCGAATGGATGCTTTGCGGGATGATGATCTCTTTGCCACATTGGAAGAACTCAAAGCTGAGGGTAAAATTCTTTCTTATGGTGCTGCTCTTGGCCCAGCACTGAAACCAGACAGGCAAATTGAAGAAGGTCTCTTCTGCGTTGTCCATCGGCACACGGCTGTCCAGATAATCTATAACTTACTCGAACAAGTGTTGGGAGAGTCTATATGCCCAGTAGCTGAAACCCGAGAAGTTCCTGTTCTTGTTCGAGTTCCACACGCCTCGGGAATTCTTGAAGGCACTTATACCAAGGATACCGAATTCGCGCCAGACGATCATCGCAGCCACCGAGTGACTACAGATGAGATGCGACAGAAATGGCTGCTGGACGGACTGCGTAAAGTTGAGAAGCTGCGTTTTGCAGCACAAGATGCCGGCCGCACTCTTGGGCAGATGGCCATTCAGTTTATACTGGCCCAGAAAAGCATCGCATCACTTTTCCCGAATATATACGATGCTGTGCAGCTGGATGAATTCGCATCTGCAAATGATACTGCTCCATTCTCCGAAACGGAAATGAAGCAGGTAATTGATCTATATGAGCACCATTTCTATCTAGATCATGAGGCACTACCCGTCTAATTTGTTGCTAGTTAAGTTTTTTCCAGAAATTCAACTAAGCATTACAGCACAATGAAATAGTGTTAAGTTCGAAGCTAAAATATCCTAAAGAAATGACCAATGACCATGAATCACGATCACTTTATAGTTCCACCTGGAAAAAAAATTCGCCTCAAAGATTATGACCCTGTGTTTACCGGTCAGTATAAAAATAAGGAAGAGGCATCCGATAAATTACAACGGGATGTGATTCAGCTTGCGAAATATCAGGACATCCTCTATGCTCAAAATAATTTTGCGATGCTGATAATCCTGCAAGCAATGGACACTGCTGGCAAAGACGGCACTATAAAGCATGTTATGTCCGGTGTCAACCCGCAGGGAACCCAGGTCCACTCGTTTAAAGCTCCTTCCACGGATGAACTTGATCACGATTTTTTATGGCGCACTGCACAAGCTCTGCCAGAGCGCGGTGCAATCGGTATATTTAACCGTTCTTATTACGAAGAGGTAGCAGTGGTTCGTGTCCATCCCGAACTATTGGCTATGCAGCGTCTACCACCCATTCCTAACGGGAAAAACATCTGGAAATATCGCTTTGAAGAGATCAATAATTTCGAACAATATCTTGTTAGAAATGGAATAATCGTTCTTAAATTCTTTCTCAATGTTTCAAAGGAAGAGCAGAAACGCCGCCTAATAGCGCGCATCGACACGAAAGAGAAAAACTGGAAGTTTTCAGCCGCAGATGTCAAAGAACGCGCCTATTGGGAAAACTATATGAGCGCTTTTGAGGATGCATTCAATAATACAAGTACGGTACACGCTCCATGGCACATCGTTCCTGCAGATAACAAATGGTTTACTCGGGCGGTAGTTGCGGATGTTATCGTAGAAAAGCTCAAATCTCTAAAGCTAAGTTATCCAGTGGTGAATGCGAAAAACCAGCAAATTCTTCTTCAGTCCAAAGAGCTTTTACAAAATGAGGCGTTCTAAAAGTCTGGACTTCACAGCATACTTAAGTGAACTACGAGAAGCGTAACATCTGTTAATATTTATAGTCTAACCTTTCCTGTGATATGTGACCGAGAACGCGACTGTTCCAATATCACATTGTATTTCTGTTGTATTCTTAATACTTCAGCACTGGATGGAAGGGCTGCTAGCAACTATATGAGTGAAACATTCGCAAAGTTACATAAGATGTGTCGATTTTTAAAATTTGTACCTACGATTTTTACTCTGCTACTTCTGGTCTTGACAAGCCGATATGCATTTGCAGAATCATTTCCATTAGCAGCCACTGCCACCTCAGATGGTGCTATAAGTATATGGAACGACCAGGGTAAATCGGTTCGAACGATGGGAGATAGGGGTAGTGCGATAAGTACGATTCTGCTTCTGCCAAGCGCTTCTGGGAACACGATTATCTCTGCGGGCGCTAGTGGGGAGATCGTCTTCTGGCAGCGCAGTACTGGGAAAGCAGAACGCCGCATTAAAACTACATCTGGTAATATTACAGCACTTGCTATCTCCACTGATTCACGCTGGGTTGCAACCGGTGGGGCAGACAGACACATTCGACTATGGGATGTACAGTCTGGAAAGCTATTGGGGGACGTACAGGCTCACGGGGATACTGTAAGATCACTGTTATTTTTTGATGGAAATGCCCAGCTTGTGAGCGCGAGCGAAGATAAGATGATCCGCACCTGGAAACTGCAAGGTGATCAGAGTTCGGTTACAATACAGTATAGGTCGAATATTCCCGCACATGATGATGGGGTCAACTGCCTCGCACTCTCTACCGATAAAATGACACTCGCCTCCGTTTCCGGCGACGGTTTCTGCAAAACGTGGAAACTCGACAACAATGGCCTTGTAAATCGAATGAAAGTCGGTAACCGGAACATATTAAGTACAGTATTCAATCCCGACGGAAATTTATTGGCGACGGGTGATGAAGACGGTCGAATACGGCTATGGCATACCTCTGGTGGCATGAGTTCACCTGTGGTGATTAATGCAGGTTCGCCTGTGAGCGCACTACTCTGGGGTTCCAATGGCTCGACAATCGTAAATGGCTGTGCTGATGGATCATTGCAATACTGGGATGCTACTTCGGGTAAACAACTTCTGAAAGTCCCTAGTCAGGATGGCGCGATTCGATGCATCATCTCGCTACCATAAGATTTGAACGATTTTGTTTGTTGAATTGATTTTATATTGAGGAGTTTCTCATGGAGACACCAGGGCGTGTAATGGTGCAGTTTGCTTTCTATAAATTTGATGCCGCCTGGCGACGACTGCCTGCCGATCAGCGCGCGAGCGATAAAGAGGAGTTCGCAAACGCAGTCCAAGAAGCGGCCGATGAGATGATGGTGCGATGCTACTCATTGGTGGGAATTCGAGGAGATGTCGATCTGCTTTTATGGAACTCAACGCCCAACATCGAACTATTTCAAAAACACTGCTCTAAACTGCTAAACACTGGCATGGGCAGGTACGCAACGCAGCCTTATAGTTTCCTGGCGATGACTAAGAACTCCCAGTATAAAGATCCCACCGAGAAAGATGCTCCTGAAGGCCGCAGATTGGTGCTTCGCCCGACCGGCAGAAAATATCTTTTTGTCTATCCTTTTGTGAAGACTCGAGACTGGTTCCTGCTGCCTGCTGAGCGGCGCCAGGAGATTATGTCGTCCCACATTCTCCTTGGGCATAAATTTCCTTCTATCAAGCTGAATACTACGTACTCCTTCGGCATTGACGATCAGGAGTTTGTCGTCGCTTTCGAAACCGATGTCATGGCGGACTTCCTTGACCTCGTCCAGGCGCTCCGTGAGACGGAATCGAGCAAATACACACTCCGTGATACTCCTATCTTCACCTGCCTTCAAAGCTCCATTCAAGATGCCCTCAATTTGATCGGTTAGTATCTATAGATTAGAAACCTCACCCATGGCGGTACTTGAAGAAACCATTAAATTCCTCGCTCGAAATGCCGGTTTCGATCTAGTGGGCATTACGGCAGCGGAGCCTTCCGCCTTTGCTGAAGAGTATAGGCAATGGCTCGATAGAGGCTATGCAGGCGAGATGGAGTTTCTTGCACGCGATCTTCACCGCCGCCTTGATCCAAGAGAACTGCTGCCAGATGCCCGCTCTATAATCGTGGTAGGGATGAACTACTATGCGGATGATAGTGAAGGACCTGGAACGCCTCCTTATGATCCCGAGCGAGGTATATTCGCCAGATACGCCCGTGGCGATGACTACCATGAGGTGATGTCCGCTCGTCTGAAAACCCTTTGGACTGAAATACGTGCATTGACCAATGAGGATGCCGCAGCCAAGATATATGTGGATACCGGGCCGATACTCGAACGGGAAGCGGCGCGAAAAGCCGGGCTGGGTTGGTTTGGCAAGAACACCATGCTGATCAATACGCGCCAGGGCTCTTATTTTTTTCTGGGTGAGATCATTACCAACCTAGCCCTTGAGATCGACTCTCCGGCGATAGGCGGCTGTGGAACCTGCACGGCGTGTATCGACGCGTGCCCCACAGGAGCTATTGTCGCGCCCTTCGAAATCGATTCACGCAGATGTATCTCCTACCTAACTATCGAATTGAAGGGTGATATCCCGGAAGACCTCCAGCCTGCGATCTCCGAATCAGGTAATCGTATTTACGGATGCGACATCTGCCAGGAGGTGTGCCCGTTCAATATCCGTCGTTCAACTCCTACTGCAGATCCCGCTTACCAGCCGAGAGAGATTACCTCCAGTCCTAAACTCCAGGAACTTGCTTCACTCAGCGAAGAAGAATTCCGAGAGAGGTTTCGCAAAAGTCCAGTCAAACGCGCCAAACACCGCGGGCTGTTGAGAAATGTTTCAATGGCTCTCGCAGTATCGGATGACATTGAAGCCGAGGTTGCACTTGAGCGGGCAGTAAAGCATGATCCTAAACCGCTTGTGTGTGAACACACAGCACGGGCGCTGTAACAGATTCGCGCAAGGAAGGCGAAACTCATAGGCATATAATCAGCAACCCGTCTTCGAGTCGCAGCGGTAAGCGCAACTTAGTATCCGCTTATTTTGTCAGTATCATTAGAATTCACCTTTATCCTAATTTATGCTGTTCGCAAAAGGATTGTCAAGCAAATTAAAAGCGAGTAATCATGCAGCAATACACCGAACTTTTCCAAAATATCGAGAGGCTAAAGTCGATACTCATTAGTCGTTCGTCTCCGCCTGAACACGATACTCCTTTTGACCATACGGGTTATAAGGAATTGCGTGCTGTCGCTATGAGTACCGAGTATATTAAAGCTGAACTGCCGCATTTCGTTAAAAATTGTCGTAATCTCGACGAGTTCTGGGCTTTCATTCAGCCGAAATTTAAGACTTACAAAGAGCGAAGAGAATTTATCCGTGATGCTTTTGCTCCATTATTACTGACACTTGAGCAAGATAAGGAAGCACCTTGTGATACCGTTGTTTCGTACTTCCTAACCGCTGTAGACTCCGCTCATGTCCGTGAAGCATGGCACAAGGCATTGGAACGTCGGGTAAACGACCCTCAAGGCGCTATCACTGCTGCGCGTACTTTACTAGAATGCGTATGCAAGCACATTCTCGACCAAAAGGGTGAACCTTATGCAGATGAGGATTTGCCCGTCCTGTATTCTAAAGCGACGCATTGCATTAACCTGGCCCCCGACCAACATGCAGAAAGATGCATGAAACAGATTCTTGGCGGGTGTCATTCCGTTGTCCAAGGCGTCGGAAGTGTCCGTAATCATCTGTCTGACGCGCATGGAAGAGGCAAATACGATAGCGTTCCTGATGTGCGACATGCAGAACTAATGGTGAATCTATCAGGTGCCGTAGCGACTTTCTTGATAGCCACATTGGAAGTAACAATAACCTAAGCCTTGCAACATTTGCAGATTCATAAGATATGTATTTTGTTTCCGCATGATATCACTTCCCGGTCGAGCCTGAGAGACCTCTTTTGATGATTGAATAGGAGTTCCGATAACAGTTTCGGATGAGCCAGGTCAAGTGCACCAAACTCGCCGTGCTGATGAGAAACATGGTAGCTGCATTCAATACGCCGGACGATAAGGAATCTATTGCAGTGCTTGAACACACGCTAACTGATCCAGAGCACCTCGTTCGAACCGAAGCGGTGCGGGTACTCGAAGCAATAAGAGAACGGCAAGCACAAATGAGAGATGCGTCTAAGAGACTTCAGCTTATAATCTTGTAAATCACTAGCTTGGGTTATAGTATCTCGTTATGACACAACAGAATTTAACTTTATTTGACAGTTTTGTTCGATCAGATTCTCGCATTATCCAGCCCGGTGAATCGCATTACAAACATCTGAACAGAAGCGCTCACAAGGACTTGGAACGCATACGCGTCTTCATCGATAGCCTTGCTTCAGAGTACAGAAATATGCACGGCATCACATCCTTTAATCAAGTTGCCACACTTTTCTGCTCCGATTACAACTACCAGCATAGAGCCGGGCATTTCGAATTGGTAATGAACAGTCTTTTAAGTAGCGACGGCTTCACGGTCAAGGCTATCGAGCCAGAGCTTGCAAACGGAAAAAAGCCCGACTTCCTGGTCGAAGCATCGAACGGCCAACAGTTTTATGTTGAAACAAGAGTAGTAACTAAGCAATCGGAAATTGGCTGGCTAGGCGTCGGTGATGGTCTGCCAAAACAAGTACATCCTGAGCCACCGATTCGAAGCCGGATTATTGATGAGAAGATGATTCGTTACGGCGATTCTGGTAAGCCATTCATCGTGGCTGTAAACACGCTCGACTTCGCAGCCAATCGTATTACGTTTGAGGACATTCTACTCGGCTCATTCGGAATCAAAGCTAGACTGATGAGCAATGGCACTACAATATTTGAAGCTGTCAGAGGGTTAGAAGACGGCACTAACGACGGTGTTTTAGCGATCGATGATTGCGAAAATGATTTCTGTTCATGCGAAATTGTGCCCCTGGCAACGAAGCAAACACCTGGTATTGTCTGTACTATAAACCTCGTGCACGCCGACCACTTCGCTGTGCATTCCCCTCTTTTAATCGAGCATTCTGCCGGCAGTTTCCTATTAGTGGGAAATGGTATTGGCAATACAAGACTGGTGTATGGCTCGGCGACCTAATTGGCATTTCTCATTGGTTGTTTGATCCAATCGATGATAAGCTCATCCGACGTTTGAAACTATTGGTAGGCAAATCTGTTAAGTCGGATAGTGCGCACAAATTTACAAAAAACAATCACTCTCTTTGATGGAATATGCCATTTAGCCCCACGAATCACCGCCGGTTGCACGTCTTGTGAAGAGATATGAAGCGCTCGACAGCCAAAGAACCGCGATTAATGCAAAAGTTGCGCTAATCGCAATATGTAATTGAACAGGCAAAGAGAATATATGTTTAGGCAACGCCTGCAGGCTGGGCAGCGCCCGCTTCCGCGATGGTTTGGCGCATGAACTCCAGGGCGAGGCGGGCGTTTTTATCCACGAAGTCGATACCTACCGTCTTGCCATTAACTATGGGGAGCGGATGGCAGAGCTCGAAGCCCGTATATCCGGTGTAACCGATGTCGTTCATGCCGAGAGTGAAGTCGGGGTAAAAGTTCTCGTCGGTCAGGCCGCCATCCCGTTCCCGGACGAAGTGGTGCGCTTTGCCGTTCGGCCCCTCGTCGTATTCGCCGCCGAAGTGAGTCAGCACCTACAGTGATCCTACTTTCATATTTTTTCCCTTTCGCAGGTGCATATCATCCGTCAACAAGTATTGTAATATCTGTACGCCACCCTTCTATTGCTAATGATTTCTCCTGCAAACGAATATTCTCCTGCAATAGATCGTACTCCAAAGAGAAAATAAACTGTTTGAGAAATGGGGATAAATTCGTAGGGATAATATGAGTGTGCTAAGCGAGAGGACAGAGAAATAATCAAATTGTTATCATTACCACCATGCCTTAGAGGTATGGTATCATATATACTCATCTAATAAATTGCGACAGGTTTGTTTTTCTAGGTATGGAGCATATCCGACTATGTCCTTAACGAAAGAGCTGAATCCTGAATTAGAAGCCCAACTGCATGAAGAAGCTACGAAAACCGGCATCGACACGAGTGCATTTGTCGTACGTATGGTTGAAGCGCAACTGCGACGAAAAACCCGTCAGCGATTGCCAGCCAATCTATCTTCCGAGGATTCGATACTTCTTCAGAAGATTAATCAAGGACTACCGGAGACAACCTGGCAGGAATACGATAATCTGATTGCCAAAAGGCGGGGTGAGGTTTCGACCCCCCGTGAACAAGCCCGTTTGGTTGAGTTATCCGAGAGCATTGAAGAATCGAACACCAAGCGAATTGAGTATATCGCAGAACTTGCTCAACGGCGCCACATCTCCTTGAAAACGATGATGAGTCAACTGGGAATTAAACCCCGGAAAGTCTAGTATGCTTCTTCCTTCAGAAGTGAAACGGGCTGTTCGAAAGTGTGCCCGGAACCGCTGCGAGTATTGCCAGAGTCAAGAGCCGTTCTCACCCACAACATTTTCCATCGAACACATAATTCCGCGTTGCGAAGGTAGCGGTGATGAGACAGAAAATCTGGCTCTTTCCTGTCAAGTATGCAACAACCGCAAGTTCACCGCCACTAATGCACGTGATCCACTCACTGGCGATATAGTAAGCCTTTTTAATCCTCGTCAGAATCATTGGAACGACCACTTCGCATGGAACGAAGATTTTACGATTCTACTCGGCATGACCCCATCTGGACGCGCTACAATCGAAAAATTGCATCTGAACCGTATAAGTCTTATAAACCTACGACATGTACTTTATCGCACTGGAATCCATCCCATGAAAGAAGATTTATATACTAGAGACACACTTACTTTTACAAGCCGTTCTGAAGATGAAGATAGATAAAAGAGGAACCGATTGAATATTTTCGTTCCTGAAAATCTCGAAAAAGGCATTAAGCATTTTGGTGAGGATGGGATTCGTTGGCTGAACGACTTGCCAACAATAATCCTGGATATCAAACGTAAATGGCATATTCGCATAGGAAAGGCATTCGATCACGGCGGGGAGGTCTCATGGGTTGCGCCGGTTGAATTGGAAGATGGTTCTGAGGCCGTGCTCAAGATTGGAATTCCGCACGACGAAGCTCGATATGAATCAAATGCTCTTCGTTTCTTGGATGAGCAAAGTGCTATACGGCTACTGCAAGCGTCGGATGACGGTTTTTCGATGCTGCTCGAACGATGCCTGCTAGGCACCGATCTTTGGTCGCTGGATATTGAGTAAGCAGATTCGGTCGCCGTAGAGCTACTTCCTAAATTATGGCGACCGCCTGGTTATGATTCTCCATTTCAGACCGTACAAGATTTGGTTGCCGAGTGGCGGGAAGATTTATATATCATAATATCACTTAATGGATATGACGCAGAACTTGCAGCTGAGGCTATTACACTTGGGTTAAAACTTGCAGAAAGTCAACCAAAGAAGGTGTTATTGCATGGAGATTTCTATCCCGGAAATGTATTGGCATCGCAGCGTGAGCCATGGTTAGTTATCGATCCTAAACCGTTGATAGGGGATCCTGCTTACGACCTGGCACAATGGATACATAATCGTTACTTTGCGGCATCGCTGAAAGCAAACGCGGCTGCAGTTCTCAGAGATCAGATAGTTAGGTTCGCAGATCGCCTGAGTTTAAATCCACTGCGTATTGCTGGATGGACGTTTGTCAAATCAGTGGGGTGGGAATCGCCTCCGCAGGCAGTGTCGGTATATCATGAAGTCCTGAAAACCTTTAATGTTGGTTAACCATAAATTTTACCACGAAATACACGAACCACACAAAAAATAGGATCAAAAATGAAATTTCGAGGTATGCTTTTAGGAGTTCTGAAATTTCGCTCCAATATATTCCAAATACCAACTTAGTTATACGAAAGGCAGATTCCGCATGAAGTGTTCGATTAAACAGTTAGTCATGTTTACAGCAGTTTTGCTAGTCCCAATCTCCTCGGGAGCTCAGAATGGCGCGCCGCCTTTTGCCAGCGGTGGCAAAAAGATGACAGTGGCCGACGCCATGAAGAAAGCTCCCGAATTGGATAAAGCTCTCATTCCTTTTGGAAAGAAACTGGCCGACGCCGATGCGAAATTGAAAAAGAGTCCCAAAGAATCCAAGCTGAAAAAAGGGGTGGTAGATGCCGCCTATTCTTACGGGCATGAGTTAATGGCTCTGCCGCAGGGGAAATTGCCACCCCCTGTGCAGTATCGTGCAGCATTGGGATACTATAGAAAAGCGCTTTCTATAGATCCAAAACACGAACCAAGTTTAAAAGAGAAAAAAATGATTGACGATATATATAGCGGAATGCCAGGTGGGATTCCCAAGTAATTTGAAATGGCTGCCGAGACATTTCGGCAGCCGCCATTAATTATTTGATTCGCGCAATGGTGATAAGCCGTCGTTCAATATCTGTTCCAGGTATTCTTAATCTGGTTTCGCCTACAATCTTACCCCTCAGTCCATGCAGCTCTGTTTTGGAGGCTTTAATTTCCTCATCGATCTCCACACTCTTGTACGCGATTACAATTCCATTTCTGTTCATGAAGGGAAGAGTCCACCCCGCCAGTGTTTGAATATTCGCTAGTGCACGTGCCGTTATAATATCATATTTTCTGGAATGTGCCGGCAGACTTTGAAGTTCTTCAGCTCGACCATGGACGGTTCTCACATTTTTCAGTAGCACTGCTTCTATCACTTCATCCAGGAATCTCAGTTTTTTGGCAGTGGCATCCAAAAGTGTCACTTCAATACCTGGAAAAGCTATTGCCAGTGGAATCCCTGGAAGGCCAGCCCCTGTTCCAACATCGAGAACCTTTATCCCTGGTTTGAACGCCTGAACGCTCGCCGATGACAGTGAATCTAGAAAATGAAGATCGACATAGTCCGCCGGTTTGACTCTCGTCAGATTCATAACCTGGTTTTTTGTTTCCAACATTTCCGCATATGTCTCGAATGCTTTAATCTGCCTGCTATCTAGACTAATATCAAATGCAGAAGCACCTTTTTTTAGTTTATCGATATCTTTTGAAGTCAACGATGTCCCTCAAGCCCACTTTCAACAGCCGCAAAAAGCACAATAGACACAAATAAATGCAAGATCATGAATTGATGGAACGTGCATTTCTTTTGCGGAATGAGTTCCATCTTTTTGCGTCTTTAGAGCTTTTTTGAGGCTAATATTAATACCTCATGTGTTCGGGTTGGCACAAATTCTATACAGATTTTCCATTCGCTGTATCATCAGTGTTGCAGTATACTCTGATTCAACGCGATTTTTGCCAGCGATTCCCAGGCGAGATGCCAGGTGAGAATCTTCCAGAACTCGTATAATGGTGGTTGAGATACCGGCTGGATCTTCGGGAGGAATCAGTAATCCATTGATGTTATCTTGGATAGTCTCCTTAAGTCCACCAACTCTAGTCGCGATAACCACTCGGCCCGAGGCCATTGTTTCCAGCGCGACAAGTCCCTGTCCTTCTTCGCGAGATGGGATTACCACCATTTCGGCACATTGAATTAGCTCTGCAGTTCTCTCGGTTCGACCAGTAAATACTATCGAAGAATCATTAAGAGTTGGGTTTTTGAGAATGAGAGATTCGGCCTGTTTTCTTAAATGTATATCTTCTGGGCCATCACCTGTGATAACTAACTGAAGATTGGTAGAATATGAATCGAGTTTTCCAAATGCTTCAATCAGCAGATCGAATCCCTTTTCAGGGGAAAGTCGGCCAAGACCAAGAATAATTCGGCTCTGTGGGTTTAATCCAAATAAATTCCTGGTCTCAGCATCATCATGCTGGATAGTAAATTGTTCCACCTGAATTCCGTTGGGGATTACATTAATTTTAGAATCAGGAAAGCCACCAGCAATAAGATACTGCTTCACAGCGTTCGAAACTGCAATAATGGCAGAGCATTTTCCGGCAATTACACGAAGTGCAAGACGTGTAAATGCGTGTGGAACGGAAAGCTGATTGTGTGCGGTGAAAATGGATGGAACGCCAATTCTATCCGCCGACAATACTCCAATTAGAGCTCCACGAATACCGTGGGCATGTATCAGATCACATTTTTCTTTGAGGTCTCTCGATAATTTACGGATCAAACTGAGATCATCTATTGGATTTGTATGCGCAGAAATTTCGCAGGGGATCTGTTCGTCGTGTGCATGGAGGCGATCGAGAAACTCGATGGGAGCGACGATGATCGGACGAAATTCTGCCCGATCTATAGCGGATAGCTGTGTCCGAATATGGCTGAGTATCCCGCCTTCTGCAGGGCGAACTACCAGTGCAACTCTCACAAGAGATTGGTTGGCATTGGGCATGTCGATTTACCGAGGCACACTCACGGTCTGTAAAACCATGCCGAGAATCCGATCTGGGGTATATCCCTCGATCTCAGATTCTGGGCGAATTATTAGGCGATGACGAAGCACGGGAAGCGCAATCGATTTCACATCATCTGGTGTTACAAAGTCTCTGCCACGAATTGCGGCAATTGCCTTGGAAGCGAGAAGCAGTGTAATGGCTGCCCTTGGGCTAGCTCCAAGCGTGAGGTGCAGATTCTCTCGGGTGGCACGCACTATATGAACAATATACTTCTGCACTCCCACGTCCACTTTCACTCTCTCAACTTCTGCTTTGTAATGCTCCAAATCAGTATCTATTAGCACCGAATGAATATCTGCTGTATCAAGGTCCTGAGCCCTGAATCCCGCCTGAACCCTGCTGAGAATGCTCTCTTCCTCCTGTATCTCCGGATAGTCAACAATTACTTTGAGCATAAATCTATCCAGCTGCGCTTCTGGCAGAGGATAGGTGCCCTCATACTCAATCGGGTTTTGAGTAGCGCATACCAGAAACGGTTCAGGTAGGTCGTGCGTGATACCATCAATAGTTATACGCCTCTCCTCCATAGCCTCCAAGAGAGCTGACTGAGTTTTGGGGGGAGTGCGATTTATCTCATCTGCAAGAATAAGCCCTGCAAATATCGGACCTTTTTTAAGATGGAACTGCTGATCTCTAGGGTCGAATATACTGGTTCCCAGTATGTCGGAAGGCATAAGATCAGGAGTGAACTGAACCCTCGAAAATGATACGCTGAAAATTCTCGCCAGCGCCCTCACCGAGAGAGTTTTTGCAGTGCCAGGCACACCTTCCAAAAGCACATGGCCACCCGCCAAAATCGCTGTGACAAGCAGTTCGACTAGCTGTTCCTGACCAACCACCGCTTTGTGAAGTTCGAACTTAATTTTCTGAGCCAGTTCGGCAACAGTTGGGCCGTTAGCGTTGGTAAGTTCTGTTATGATGGGCACATCGGGTTCATTGAGAGAGCGAGATGCCTCACTATTAATCTCAACGGCACGACTCGATAACCGTGCATCCGCGTTATTATTCATAATATGATCTGCTCTGCCAAATGTGTCCGACAAGTTATAGACTCCTCTTAATCGATTCCATATGATTACAAAGATTCATTAGTTCTGCTTCGAATATTCTAGCCCCGCCAACCACCTCTTCACATCTCTGGATGATCAGTGCAATTTGAGTGCGATCCAGCCCTGTATGCCGAGATGTCTCATCCAATAGCCGATCTACTGGTGTATCTCCAGTTAAATGACAGGCCTCTTGCAGCTCTTTTATAAATTGTAAGTAGATTGGTATTAGAGCAACATCTGCACCATGCGCCTTACGTATAAATCTGGACATTGCCCGTATATATTCGCTGCTGCGCCGAAAAACTGGCGGTGACGAGATGCGTGGTCGTCCAAATCGCCTATTTCCATTGTATACCAGGAGTCCCATCAAAATCACAAATTGCCAGAACACCCATCGAACGGATCTTGGCGCATAACTAATTATCCCTAAACTTTGCCCCTTACTTTCAAAGCCTACTTCGTGGTGATACTCATCGAACGAAACGGTAAAAGAACTATTTTTACAAGCTGCATTTGCCACATTCATTAGAAAAATTGCATTGTCATCTGCCTGAATGCCATCATTCGAAGCCAGATTAACAGCTGCAGCTACGACTAGTTTTCCTTTACCCAATGACCGATGCATGATAAGAATACCGCTTTTATCGCGTGCGTCAATACGAAATCCACTGGAACTTGATGGAGCAAGGCGCACCTCGCTCTGAAGATAGAGAGAGTGTACCTGATTGAAATAGGTGTTGTCAGGAATAGAAATTGGCAGGCTCTGCGGGTGAGGATCGCCCGGAATAACTGCCACCGTACCAAATATGGTGTCCGCAGTATCTAAGGGGCGGGCTGGCGAAGAAATTAAATAGAGTGCAGTGCCCCCTTGCTCAACCCAGCGCTTAAGTGAAGAAATCTCACTCGTTTCAACCTTTCGGGTAAACGGTTCGATCATCACCAGCAGACCGGTTTCTGAATTCAGTGAGTCCCATGTTGACTCCATCGGTACAGAAGTATAACCCTGGCTTTGCAGAAGCAGGGAGAGCCCCCGTACTCCTTTTGCTTTCGTGTTGAAAGATGTGGGTGATACAGCACTTCCGATCTCTTGTCCGTGTTTTTCAAAATGATAGGCGGCAAGAAGAAACAGGCCAAACAACAGTACAAGCATTCCGAGTTGTTTTTCGCCTTGTGCTGAAGTGCTCCCTCTCATTGTAAATCCTTTTCAGCAGATGAATTCAACGGCAAAGTCCGCATAACCTTGATTTTGATCGCTGAAGGGGGAGCATCATCTATCATATTTTCTATTGTTTTAGCTTGATGGCGCGAAATTTCATATGTTTCTTTAGTTGTGATATGCTGGCCATACCAGTTCATTTCAAAAAGATCAGTCAGCGCTGAAAAAGGATTGAATAGCAGCGATGAATCGGTGTGATTCAACCTCTGCACATACTCCCCATTAGTTCTGAACTTCTGATATTCCACCAGTCCCTTTCGATTCAGTCGCAGTAAGGTCGCCATATAGAGCGCATGCAAGGCCTCTCGGAATCTACCGCTGTCTGCGATTTCATCTGCCGAGGCCATCAGGGTATCAGGATCCTCAAAGCTCTCCTCCTGTTCATTAACAAAAGAAAAAGTTTTCGATTTCGATTCTTCAAGCCGCAGTCGTGAAGCACGCAGATTGAGAAACAGTCTAACTGCAATGTATATTCCCAGTATTAAGAAAAGTATGATGAGTATCCACTGAATTCCAGCGCTTCCACCACCAAAAATATTTGAAGAGAAGATCGTACGAAAAATATCTTTCATCCATTTCCAAAATGCTTCCCAGTGGGTTGACATCCATTTCCAGGCCCGCGTGAGAGCATTTTCCTCGGGTTTTGAAATCTGAAATTCAGAGGATGATAAGATTTTTTTTAGTTCTGCCTTCACTTTCACCGGATCAGGGGTTTGTCCAGGCTGTGCTCCACTTGCCGTCTGAAGAGATAAAATGCCGGCAGTAAAAAGCATCGTCATAATTATTCGGGAATTTGTGAACTGCTTCAAGGCAGCTCCTCCCGTGATGTATTTTCGTTTCTAATTGGCAATGGGGGAATCACAAAAGGTGATACTCTGCTTTTGTCATCGGCTGTTGGAAGCGTGAGTAGTACCGGAGGGATTTTTGAAACAGGCATATCTGGCAAAATAGGGGGGATTTTGGCAGCAGCAGGTGCATTCGAAGAAGTAGATTCCACCCGATTTGGGTTCACCGGTAAGGTTTCCACCAGTTTATAGATATCTAATCCTTCCCCTTTTGCTCGATAGTTATAGTACAGAAGTGTGAGGAAAATCATCCAGTAAGGCTGAAAAAATAGAAAGAGAAAAGATGCAAGCCCAGTCTGCACAACAAATTCAGCTCCCGCGGTGAGATGGAGTAGATGAGTGATACTATCTATGGAAAAAATTAAGATCAAAAACAGGCCGTAGGTTATCAAAGGCAAAGAGATAGCCGCTAACCAACTCTGTCTGAATGGAACACATTCACTCAGCTGAGCGTTTCGAAGCGGAACTTTCGAAACTGGCTGGCCTTCCAATACCATCAACTGAGTAGTAAACATATACCATTTTGCAGCCATTGCGCAGCCTAATAAATAGGGAACCAGTATCATTAAAAGTAACATCACAACGGAAACTGCGTTCGGCAGATTTCCTTGAAATATGACTGCAATAAGTAAAAAAAGTAGACTAATTACTGTTAAGCAAGTAATAATAATGCCTACAAATGCCAGACTTGTTACACTCCATGACATCAAAAGATTCATATAGTGCTTGCTGCAAAATCGCACTGCAGATATAAGTGAAGTTTGTTTTCCCTGTGTGATGTCACTTACTAAAATGCAGATAGGACCGCTGATTAATGTCATGCATAGGAGTGTAGCAAGGCCTGGAATTGCAAGTTCCGGTACTCCGGTAAAAAGAAATCCAAAGACTAGAATCAACCCGTTCTCAACATCCGGCGTCCCTGAATTACCAGAAGAATGCATAATCGGCACAAGCCAGGTATTTACGATTCCGTGCAGAATTATCTGAACTGGTAAACATACAATCGAGATTAGCAGAAAGAGGGGAAGGAAGTTTATTTTGTAGATATCGAATGCTTCATCAAATACACTGCTTAACGAAGCATTAAGAAAACTCTCATCGACTTCATTCGTTTTCTTTTTTGCTGCAGCCGCTTTAAGAACACTTGAATCCGGGCTGCTCATCGCTTCAAGCAGGCTACGATTTCTTGAATTTTCCAATGTCATTTACATTCCGCCAATATCACCTTGAGTAACTCTTTCATGGCGTTACAGATTTCTGGGTGGCAGAAGAGTTTGTTGGGATTGAGACGATCGGTGCTGCAGATTTGCTGATTGTAATCCGAACTTTAACACGATTAATTACATGGCCGTCCATATCCCGAAAAACCACATCTGGAATAGCAGTTAGAGAGGCTTCTACTTCCCTGTTTTCTGTAAATTCTTTGACAGATATCTCCTCTGTGTTGAGAGTGAATAGGTGATTCACTTTCGCAGGCTTCCCTTCTATTTTGACCTGATTCGGAGCGACACTAACGCTGACGAGTTTGTATGGTGGAAGTGGTAGATCTAGTATGGCTGCGCTAACTGTGACTATTCTTGATGATGGCAACTCAATCAGAGGGACTGAAACATGAACTGAATCTGGAATTATAGTCACATTATCTACAAATCTACTCTGTGAATCCTGAGGTATGATTGGAAAGTCGCCGTCAATTACTGCTCCCGCTTCATTCGGGGACGCGTTAACGACAAGATGTTCGACACGGTTAATTCGTTCACTTCGGCCCGTAAGAGTAACTCTGTTGGGATGAAGCTCTGGTTTACCATATTGAAAACCTGCTGGAGGCTCCTGAGTATAGAGCGGCGTGACGAGCATCATACGCCGTACCTGTGGAAATAGCTGTACACTAATGCTGCGGGAAGTTGACTCGAATGTGAGTTTTCCTGCTTCCTCGGTAGGAAGTGTACTGCAGATGAAATTGATACGGACGAGCGCAGGTTTTGATTCTGTTGAATGCACTCCCCGGAGATCCACGAGAGCCTTAACAGAACTGTCTTTCAAGTGATCCATCAGCATTTTTGGGCCCGTTACGTTTACCTCTACCTGCTGCTGCGCTGTCTCTACCTCCAGCCCTTCCGGCTGATTTAAAGTACGAATTGCCGCTATCATTAACCTGCTGACAATAGGGTTTCTATCAGCCTGAACGTATACATACATGAACACGGAGACCATTAGTGAGATGATCTTCAAGGTCAAATTTTGTCGAAGCGCAGCCAGCATTTTGTACTCCGATATATTACGATTGAACTTTCCGCATTCTTTGTGGAATAAATCCTGGCCGTTCGTCTGGCTGCAGAAGTTTATTGAGCCGATCGCGCAAACTTTTTTCTGTCTGCCCGCGAATCAACTTGCCTTCTATGGCCACAGATATTGTTCCCGTCTCTTCCGATACCACCACCACAACCGCATCGCTATTTTCCGACATTCCCAGTGCAGCTTTGTGTCTGGTGTGTACGGTAGCATCCACTTTTGGCCGATCTGTGAGAGGAAGTATGCAGGCTGCTGCTGTAGCTTTTTCGCCCCGGATAACAACAGCGCCGTCATGCAGGGCAGAGCCCTTATAGAATATAGTCAGAAGCAGTTCGACTGATACCGCAGCATCCAGTTGAGTCCCAGTGGCGATAACTTCATCCAGGCCAGTCTGGCGTTCAAAAACTATGAGTGCTCCTTCCCTCTGTGCAGATAGGACTACTATGGCCGAAACGACAGCATCAATCATCTCCGTCATGTTCTCGCGGTTGAGTAGACTGAGGCCTCTACTCCAAAATCTCGGGCCGAACTCTTCCAAGGCGTGACGCAGTTCAGGATAGAAAAGTATGACTATAGCAACAGGCCCGAGAGGAATGATCTGCTTGAGCAGCCAGTTTAATGTATCGAGGTGAAGTCGATCGCTTAAGTATAGGGCAATCAGCAGCGTGCCCAGTCCGCCTAGTATCTGAAGAGCACGCGTCCCACGCGCAAGAAGAAGCAGGCGATAGATGAGGTAAGCTACTACCAGAACATCCAGCACTCCCAGCCAGGCGCTGCCGGAAGTGATCGATTTGAGAGCTTGCTGCACTCCCATATACGTCTGCTCCTAGTGTTGATATTTCGTCCAGCGTCGTGGGTAATTAATCCGATTTACGCCTTCACAATTATACCCTAATTTGAGATCAGTTCAAGCGCCAATATGTCGCTAGAACCTTATATTTTATGTGCTTAACAAACTTGTTAAAGACCGGCTGATATAAAAAAATAGTTAACTAAGGGTTGACAGAATGCTGTTTAATCCGTTATTATTACCTGGTATGGAGCGGTGTGTGAAAAACTTCACAAATATACAGTGGTGTCTTTAACAGTACACATCTGCTAACGCAAGTGCTTGTGCCATACACACATCAGACATTTCTGCCGGCAGGGCAAAGGGTCAAGCCGCCTGTATGCCACGCCCCACGCAGCCTAATGCTAAAACTCGGAGGATAACCGCGTTGAACACAAAAGGAACTCGCTGGGTACGTGCATGTGTACTACCTTCAACAGCAACTCTTGTCGTCTTACAGGCAGGCAGTACAGCTAAAGCCACACAAAACTATTCACTCTTGAAGGGTGAAACTATCTCCTCAGTCGCCCGTAAATTTCATGTCACCGTGCACGATATTTCGGTCGCGAACCATCTGAGTAATCCGAATAATGTTCCTGATTTCACCAAACTCATTATTCCGAGTGCGCCAAAAGTAACCAAAGTTCATGCTGCTATGCATAAGCCCGCTGTGATCGATGGCGATAGAATCGCGGTACGGTTGGGACCGGGCGAAACTAATCGACGATTGACAATGTTCGATAAAGGTGTGCCTATCATTATTACAGCCGAGAAGTCGGGCTGGGCTCAGGTCACACTCCCAGATGGAAAGATTGGCTGGGTTCGTCAAGATTTTCTTCATGTAGAAGGGCAGCCGCATCACCTCGTTTCTGCAGCTCATACTCCTGCATCGAAACATGGACATTCACCGGTAAAAGAAGCATCGAATACAGCGAAGCATTTAAAATCGATGCGATCAGCGCGGATTGAAAAACAGAAACATAGTAAACATGCCAAAGAGCTGTTGGCTAAAGCACATAAACGACATCACAATTCAGAACTAGCGGAAGCATCTGAGCGAAAACATCATCGCAAGATTCATCTGGCCAGCGCTGCCTCTTATAGCAGCCACTCTATTCGACATGCCAAACGATATGTACAAGAGGCTTCAGCTCCGGAAGCATCGAATGATATTGTGCGAACCGCGTATGCCTTCCGCGGCACTCCATATCGATACGGAGGTTCTGCCAGGGGCGGATTTGATTGTTCTGGCTTCACTAGTTATCTTTACCGCAAAAAAGGAATCTCGCTGCCGCACTCGGCTCGCGGTCAGTTCGAAACAGGCCAGCATGTCGATAAAAACGGAATGAAAGCAGGCGATTTGGTCTTTTTTCACACGGTAACCAAAGGTATCTCTCACGTAGGTATGTATGTCGGCAATGGAAAATTTGTCCATGCCTCAAGCCGCCGATCCGGTGGCGTCCGAGTAGATAACCTCAACTCGGGCTACTATCAAGAGAGATTCCGCGGCGCTCGCAGGATGAGCAACTAGTTCGTCGCACGAAATTTGTATTTTCAGCCTTGAAGCAGTCCGGTTTCACTCCGGACTGCTTCTTGCTGTGTCTATTTCGTGACAACACATATTTTCGCAGGTATACGACTATAATTCGATGTAACAAATGTTTGGAGCGAATGTCGAACTCTCTTTGCGTGGTAACCAAGATATGTGCGCCGTATACTAATCAAGACTCCAGAAAGATTTATTGTGTTCCTTGCCAAATTAAAGTTTTTTGTAAGTATCTGTTTCATACTGCCAGTGATCAGCATTTTTCTATTTTTCGGATCATCCATTAAGGTCGCTGCAAAACCAATATTCCCGCCTATTGTTGAATCTACATACACCATCAAGCCAGGTGGAACAGATGCTGCTGCTCTCAAAGCGTGTACATTCTGCCACGATGCAGCCGGACCCCCTAAACTAAACGTCTACGGTAGTGCAATTCGAGAAGCGATCAAAAAGTCTGGTGGTAAAACACTCACTTCCGATATACTACACTCAATAGACTCCAGCGATTCGGATGGGGACGGTTTTAGTAATCTTTCCGAAATAAAAGCAGATTCACTTCCAGGTGATCCATCCAGCAAACCTGTCTCAGGCGCTATGGACATTGAAAAGGCTGTTTCAGGGACCGATAATTCTGCTCCCAATACGCAAAATGAACCGGGACTCTTCGATCCACGCAATCTTTTCTTTCCAAAACACGCGCAGCATCGAGTAATAGTCCACTTTCCGATTGCCTGTTTTATGCTGAGCGTACTCTTCGATTTCCTCTCCTATTGGAAAAAGAATCGTCAGTTAGCGGAAGCAGGATACTACAATCTCATCGCGGCTGGAATAACTGCTCCTATAGCGGTGATCACCGGCCTTCTGGCCTGGAAATTCGCTTACGGGGGCGTAGCCCTTCAAGGGATTCTGCTGGCTCACCTCCTTCTGGGAATCGCTACCTGTATTCTCGTGGGCATTCTCTGGCGTATCCGTTCGAAGACTACCTGGCATGAATCCCCCTGGCCCGCAGCTCCGTATGTGATCTTGAGCATCATTACTCTTGGAGTTTTGATGATCACAGGGCATATCGGTGGCGCGTTAATAGGCTAAGGTTTGCACCCAATATCTGCATATAAGCATTGTACGCTATCCCTATATTTACCAACGTGACTGGATTTTAAGGGAGTTGAATACCAGCAAATTGATAGCAATTTTTATTCTTAGTTATCTTGACAAACTACATTAACAATGATATACTCTCAATATGCTAATCGAGTGGTTATGCATAATTTACAGAAACGAGGACTCAATGATGCATTCCTATCCAAATCGTATTAATTCGCGCGGGTTCACCCTGATCGAATTACTAGTCGTTATTGCTATCATCGCCATTCTTGCCGCAATTCTATTCCCAGTCTTTGCGCAGGCCCGAGCGCAGGCTCGTAAAGTCACTAGCCTTTCTAATATTAAGCAGCAGGATCTGGCGCTGATTATGTATGCGCAAGATTACGATGAGTCGTATATCTGTGAGTGGCCTTTTAACAACTTTTTGGGCCAAACCGCTCCGGCGGCATTTGACGGCAACCATACATTCCATCCTTACCTCAATCCTTATATCAAGAATAAAGATATCTGGAAGGCCCCAGGTTCCGGGAGCGAAGTGGTTGTAAGTCAGAATGTATACGGCACAGCAGATGCGCAAGGTTGGGATAGTAGTCTGACCGGCGGCTATGCGATGTCTTATCTGATGAATGAGACTGGCTGGTCCGACGGGCAGAATTTCAACCGTCTCAACAAGTTTCTAGGGTCTGGACTCTCTGCCGCCTCGATCACACATCCAGCAGAGGAGATTATTTTCATAGAAGCAGCAGGCTTGGCGCAATGGGTGGGGTATCAGGTAGCCTATACAACGGATGGGGGGCTTTCCACTATTGCACAACCATCTGACCCGAACATGTCGATCAAGTGGACGCAGTTTTACAATGTGCCAGGTGCAGATTGGGGTCTAGCTGGATTCCCTAACGTAGTGCCATTCCGCTATGCTGATGGTAATAATGTCGCCTTCTTTGATGGGCATGTCAAGTTCATGAAGACGGTATTGCTTAAGAACATCCAGCCTTATGATTACAACTTTGACTCAGTTGCTCAGAACTGGTAGGATAGTATCAGGTGAATATGCATAAACTAAACAAAACTCTGGTACGATGTCTGGTTTCCGGATTTCTATTGACATTCTTCGCCTTCAATGTAGTAGGCTGCAGTAATAATCAAGCAGTGGAATCCGAGAGCTATAAAAAACTGCCGCCAGGAGAAGGCGAGCGACGCCTGCAAGATACACTTAAACGACGTGCTCAGGGCAGAGCGCTATCCGCTCCACTTCCGGCCAACGCTTCCATTGACCAAAGTAAATAGGTGCGTAATATCCATACCTTTCTAGAAACACTTAATCTAAACCGATGGTGTAACTAGAAAGGTATGTGCTTTGATGTGGAGTTATTACTTCACTGGAAGTAATGGATGATGAAGGGTTAGTCAAATATTGCTCATACGATAATTCTTCCCAGTCAAACTAAATTCTGAGATAAAAGGTACAATATTAACTGCCTTTAGCATGGTGGAATATATCCTTAACAGGCATTGGCATGCTTGTATGGTAGGGGAATTCCCAGCCGTCCTTAAGAATTAGGATTCGATTTGATTCGGGTTATCCAAATTAGTTTGTAACCCGTGATATTGCGTTCAGAGTGCATACGATTTAAACGCGATGGGTTAAAACCCTTCGCTGGAAAAAGCAAGTGTCTCGAAGAGACGAATTCATGTCCACAGGACATTTGCACTTTGTAGCGTAATGATTTATCCCGTCGCATCCTCCTTTTT
>JANXSG010000011.1 GCA_025352825.1 Chthonomonadaceae bacterium
GCTCGCTGAACGTATCGATAGTCGAGCGAGGTAGAGCGTGCCATAGTGGTAAGTTCAGAAATTTCGATGGGCGATAGCTCAATCAGAGAAGCCTTACGTGGCATGATGACAACCTCCAAAGCAGGATGGAATCATTATACCCAGTATAAGGGTATTAAGCAATCATAACACTAGTTCATCATGAGGATGCGAGCGCCTATTGGAAAATTATGCAATTCGTGCTGTACGGTGTATTGATAGATAAGGATACGAGGAAGCTGGTGCTGCCATTTAATATCCTGGCTGGAATAATCGGAATAAATTACGGCAGACATGGTTTCTCAGCGAAAGATTGGATGGAACGATTTAGTAGAGATGTGCTGCCACTTAATCCTAGTGAATATAACTATGTATTGGGTCGAGCAAGAACCATTGATCCGGAAATTCCAAATGATATTTTGTCTGCCATTCAGTACGACACCGAGACCAGGGATAACTCTGATTGGGTGTGGTTCATAGACGGTACAGCAGTTAGCCGCCGCGGATATCAAGATGTATTGGAGGAACACGAAAAGTATCTAATTAATCTAGTTGATTCCGTGGACGAAAAACATCCTGCAAAAACTTTGCTAAAGTATCTGCGTAACCAACCCCAAGATACTTTGCTGCGTATTCTGAAACGCAACTGGAGCCTGGTTCAAGAAGCGGTAATAGCATTACCTCAAGAAAGTCCAAAAGAGATCGCAACACGGGAATACTGTTTTCGATTGCTAAACGAATTACGAGATTTTTAAAAAATATACTATTCTGATACGGAGAATTCACCCAGGCTATTTGCAATAGGTTCGACCGTACATCTTCTTCCGAGGAAGATCCGGCAGTTGGCGTTTCACGGTGAGGTTGAGCTCGATTTAAGGGCATGTCAGTTGGCGGTTGTATCGAGATTGTGGAATGTAGATAGATTGCATGCTTTCCTGCGTGATCATGATAAATCTATCTGGAATGAGCTGCTTTCCTGGGTAGAAGTATCTGAGGATCGAAAGGATATCATAAAGCGGACTGTGTATAGCATCATATTTGGAATGAGCAAGAGGAATATGGATAAACAGTTAGAATTAGGAACATCGGGAAATGAAGGAATAGGGAAGAGTAGTACAGTTCGATTTTTCAAACATCCATCTGTACTGGCAAGCATAGTCCAATCTTGGGAGTTGCGGATCATGCTTGCGATGCTTTCGGTATTTGAGTCGAACCGACAACTCACAGTCCTTTCCTGGCTACACGATGGCTGCACGGTTCATTTGGGAGATAAGACGAAAAGAGATCGGCATATTCGGCAACTATGTTCAGCGATTGAAGGGGAAGCTAAACAACACAAGATACCAACGTTTGTAGAGGTAAAAGATTTGTTCTAAAAAGTAAGAAATATTCGGACCGAAGCACACTCAGTATCTTTGTTGAGAGAGAAAAGAGAACAATAGACAGAAGAACACAAAAAAAAACTACCCATGGTTCCGCGAACTATCCCATTTTTGAACGTATAATCAACTAATTCAGCGGTTTCAAAGTACCCGATACTTACTTGAAATAGCCTACTGAAAGGTTATATGGCAGCAGGAATCAGATTTAGCAAAGCACATGACTTTCAGAATAGTTGAGTGCATAAAGTTGTGTGGCGTGTAGTGAGTACGCTACAGTAAAGATGATGAGGTATGGCCGATACCGACCATCTCTCGGAAAGACAACCGAAGGGGATCTGATCGCAAGCGCGATGTCAGTTCTACCCGATGGCGTCTAAAACAGCCATTATCTATTACATTTACAAGATTGCTGGCTATAAGCAACATTCTATTGCCAGCTTTCAATCACGTACAGTGAGATACCATTTCTTGTCTTGTTTTTCGATGAATCCAAAAGATGCCAACGTTTGAAACGCTCGTTCTACGCATCGGTAGACCGTATAACGGTCTCCATAAAGTGCAGAAACACGTTCCTTGACCAGCTTGATTTCTATCCCATTAACCCCAAGAATATCTAATCGCTTCAGTGTATCGAAGCAATCTGTAACAAATGGAGAAGACTCTAGTAGAAGTTGTAGTCGGAGGTCAGCTCTCTTATCTGGTGGGAGATTGATCATTTTAGAGTACGTAGCAGCCCGTTCGTCATGGGCGATTAAAGACCTATAGCCCACAACACGCTGAATCTGGTCAATGGTTTTTCGTAACGCGTCTTTACCATTAAACTCGGGTTCCAAGTGCTCAATGAGCACCTTTTTGAATGCAGTCTCATCACTTGTATGTAAGTATTGTTCTAAGGCAAAATCAATCCATTCAGGAAGTAGAGCTCTGTCGAACAGGATAGGAATACGATGGTTCACGCTTTCACC
>JANXSG010000148.1 GCA_025352825.1 Chthonomonadaceae bacterium
CGGCCCCCTCTCCTGTTTTTGGGAGAGGGGCAGGGGGCATACGCGTTAGGTTAAGATACACTGACTCGACGAAATGAATTTCTTCGCTAGGTGGCGTTCCGCCGAGTGTGCTTCGCACACGATTCTAGCATCATCGAATCCTGTGTCCGAAGGACACTTAGCCGCAGGCTACCAAGCGAAGAAATTCATTTCGTCGCATAAAATCTACTGTGAAACCCTATTTTACAGCTTAACCTAACGCTTATGGGGGCCGGGGGGTGAGGGCTGATTATACTCCTCTGTAGGGAAAGATTGGCGAGGCTATGAAAGAAATTCCATATTAGCCTTATCAGGGAGTGTTATTTCATTCGTTTCAAAGCCTGTGCCACGGAATCCCGTATCTCGTCTCGGAGGGGGTTATTCATTGCCCACTCCATCTGAGCACCTGAAGCGGTGCAGTATTCGGTGTGCCGGCATGAAATGGAGGCTGAGGATCGTACTCATTTGCCAACTGAACAGCCTGTGCCATTTTCTCATTGCAGAGCCGTGCTACCAGGTGCAAGGCCAAATCTATTCCGGCTGTCCCTCCTGCACCTGTGATACGATTGCGATCATCCACAACTCGTGATTTGATATGTTTTGAACCAAACGAGCTTAGAAAATCGTGCATGGTCCAGTGCGATGTGGCTTTATAATCTTGAAGCAAGCCCTCCCTCCTAAAATTAGATATCCTGTTCCGACACTGGTTAATAGCTTAGCAGTTTTTGCTTTCTTCTTCAGAAAATCCATAATTTCATTGTCGACCATCATCTCCATCGATCCCTGCGCACCGCCAGGGACAAAAAGCGCTGCAAGGTTGTCAGGGCACTCCTCGATGTGGTAGTGGGCTGAAGTACGAGATCTGAATCGCAAATTACGGGGGTTTTGGTTTTACCTACCAAAAGCAGATCTATATTTCCCATCCTGGATAAGATTTGGTGTGGGCCGATCATCTCCAACGTCGGCATATTCGGGTAGACCAGCATGGCAATCTGCTGCCTGGTGGCAGGAATACCATAGCCTTGCATATAGTGTCTGGGATGGGATACTGAAGGAGGTGGAAGTGATGGGTCTGCACTCTTCTTGCGCGATTGCAAGGCGGAATCCGCAATCGATTCTGCTGTATTCACAGACGCGGCTATATAGGATAGTCCTGCAGTACCCAAATTTATTATTGCTTCTCGGCAGTTCACAGTTTCAACTCCATCCCATTTCACAAATTGATTGTTGCATAGTTATGTAACAATCAACGCTGTTTTCGAGAAATCAGACATGCAGCTAACTAGTCAATCTTTTTGCCCCTCTTTTTGGGAAAGCAGCACACTGGGTAGAAACGGAATAGCGGCAATCGCAAGCAGTGTGGTTCCTGCGTTGATCCAGATGAGCGATAAGAATGTACGATGCAGAAGCTCAAATATCTTCGATCCAGTCCAATCTGATAGTGCGCTGGTGAAATTCCATACACTCATCATGATAGAGTATCCCAGCGCTTCACTTCCCTGGGGGGTACCGCGTACCGCAAGATCGTAAATTGGGAGCAGCGCTAGAGTGCCCGTGAACCCGCTAAGCCCTGTAATCCAGAGTGCGCTGAAATGATCATGATATAAAAGATAGGTGACACTGCCAGCTGCATGAAGCAGAATACTCCCCACAAGAAGATGTTTCAGACTAATACGACGGCAAGTACGGAAGTAGAACACGGCCGCTAGTAAACCAAACACCGAACTGACCAGGCCAAGCATCCCAATAAACTGTTTCGAAAAGTGAAGCAGGTCTGTCTGGTAGAAAAAAAGTGGCGTACCAAATCCTGGAGCGGCAACTATGAGGATTATCATAATTCCGGCGCTGATCATGATTCTATTCTTCAAAGCAGATTTAATCTGGTGGCCAGCATTTACCCAAACATTTCTATCGGCAACCGCTATAGGCGCTTCGGGGAGATAGCGCATAAAGAGAGGGACTAAAATTAGATGCAGAACCGATGCTGCCCCCATCGCCCAGCCGAATGGGAAGCTCGCCAGCCATCCGCCAATCGGCCCGCCTGCAAGACTTCCCAGCCGAACCATACCAATACGCTGCGCGGAGAATCTGCCTGCCGATTTGAATAGGCCAGCTGCCTCTACCATCACTCCGCCCAGAGTGGTACTCGTAAAAACGAGAGTAAGATACAGCAGTGCGTAGGTGGACATCAAGCTGGTGTGATTCTTTGGAACTAATCCAAGTATCATCCAGAGTATTCCGGAACCAGCAAGACTGAGAATCAGATAGTGGCGCCGTCGAGTGTGAAAGAGTGGAAAGGCATCCGTTAGAATACCAGCTAGAGGCTTGACATAGTTTGCAAATGCGCCTATCGCAAAAAACAGAGAAATATCTGTAGGAGACATTCGGAGCGAATCTTTAAGAAGGAATCGCAGCGGGAGATCGGCGATGTTGATACCAAGACTGGTGAATAGCCAGCCAGCTCCAATTATCATGGAGAGTGTTTGAAGCCGGCCACTTGCTTCAGCATGCTCCGGTGTGGGAATCTTCCGTGCTTCAGCATCCGTTGGCGGAGGTGTATTCGGCATCTCTCTCCCACATAAACAAAAAAACTAGTTGTATCAAAAGAAATAGACTATTGTAAATGAACAGATTCCTTAATGTACTCTATAAATCCTTCCTCAACTGTCGTCAACTGTTTTGCATATTAATCTATGTCTCCAATAATAACACGGAGTAGGTTTGGAATCCATGTATTTCGCTGTCCGCTGCCGTATCCGATTGCTCTGAGAGTCATGGGAGGCAATATGGCAGTCTCCCCAGTGGGAGTTCGTTCGACATATTCAGCGATTAGAGCGGCTCCCGTCGGAGTGATGAGTTCTTTTTCACGCTCGTCTGGGCGAAATTTAAAGCCTTCCAGCAGGCCAAGTGTAGCTGGGGCAGGAACAGGCATAGTGCCGTGAGCACACTCTACCCATCCTCGATTGAGTGGCAGGGGAGAGGCATAAACACGCTCAATTCCCAGCATCTCCAGCCCAATACAGCTCCCAACGATATCCACAATGGCATCTACTGCGCCTACCTCATGAAAATGTATTTGGTCGATGGGTGCAGCATGTACTTTTGCCTCGGCAGAAGCAAGCCGATTAAACACAGCGAATGCTCGGGAACAAACCTTTTCTGAAAGGCCACTGGAGTTCAATATGGATTCAATATCTGCGAGATGCCTTCCATGACCTCGATCTGCCTCATGCAATTTCACATCCACTTGACGCCCGGAGATACCCTCTTTTACCACCCGTTCCACACTGATATCGTATCCGGGAACATTCAGCTTGGTGAGTTGAGCCCTCCATTCACTCTCATCTAGACCCGCATGCAGCAGCGCTCCGAGCGTCATATCACCACTAATCCCACTAAAACAGTCAAAATACGCAATTCTCATTTTTTCCATCACAACCTTATAATTTTAGTATTTCAGAAACCGGTGGAAGCATTGAGTTGCCGCTGCTTCTCCAGAAAATAGGCGACCGCCGACTCCCCTTCCGCCCCCAATGATCTCGAATACTCATTTACGTAGAGTTTGATATGCGATTCTATGACGCCGTCATTCAAATCTTGTGCATATTGACGACAGAGTTTAAACGCATCTTCATAGTGCGTGTATGCCCAATCTATGCTGGATTGGACTAAGCTCTCCAATGGTGCTCTATCTAGTGTTTTGCGAACTGCGATAGCGCCAAGCGGTATTGCGAACCCTGTTTGGCTCTCCCAGTATGTACCCAGATCTGCTTCAAGATGCAAACCGTCTTTCTCATATGTAAACCTTTTCTCGTGAATCACCACTCCTTGTGATCCGGATACACTGCAGAGTTCTTCATAAAGCGTATCGAATGGAAGGAACCGTTTTCGCGCTTTTCGACCCAGATAAAAATCGAATAGAAAGTTGGCCGTAGTAAATTCACCGGGAATTAGAACTTCCACAGCAGGATCGAAGTGGCCATCATGTGTCAGTAGCAGTGGTCCCACTCCACGTCCTAACGCTCCTCCGCAGGACAGAATGTCGTACTGATCGGAGCAGTTTTTAACATTCGCATAACTGATTTTTGCAATATCCAGCGTTCCTGAACTCGCCAAGTGATTGAGAGTCTCAACATCTTGATAGTCGATATCAAAGGCAAAATCACCCAACTCAACTTGCTTCAGTATAATCCCGCTGAAAATAAATACATCATTTGGGCAGGGAGATATTCCAAGCGACAGCCTATGCATAGCACAGCTTTCCTAATCTAGCATGCTGAAAAAAATTAGCTAGATTTTCGATTGCTAATTTAATGTTTTCTGGACGCATATCCCTATCCGCAGCGATGTTACTGATAGCGCGGATCTCCAATACTGAAATATCAGCCATTTTGCCCACCATGGCAACCGCAGCGCCTTCCATGGTTTCGAACTGCGCAGAGTATAGTTTTTCACGCATTAGTCCAGTGGCAACAGTTCCGGTGCAAGTGTTGACCGTGCATCCAGCGCCATATTTCAAGAGCGGGTATGTCTGTCTCCAATCACATTGACGGAGTGGAAATGACTGGGCATATGGTTTACCCATTGGAGTAGATGATATTGGCCGGAAACTCGGATATTCGGGCAGTTCGAAACCGATATCACCAAATACTTCAGAAGTGCCCATTACGATATCGCCAATTTGAAGACCGCTTCCTGGATAAGCTCCCGTAATTCCGATATTCAAAATACAACTTGGCTTGACCCTCAAAATCTCTGATGGCAGCACGCTCATCGTGATAGGAATTCCGACACCAGTAATTATCCCTGCAGCATTGTCTGCATCAAAAAATGTACTATGTGTCGAGATTCCGCTAACTGTGAAATCCTGGGAGAAAGCCTGCAGTTCCATCAAAGTGGCTGCACAGACCAAGAGCGTGGACATCAGCCCTCACCCCCCTGGCTGGTTTTGCCAAATCCCCTGGCCCCCTTCCCTAATTCCCTCGTTCCTCGGAAGGAAGGGAGAACCTTGATTGTTGATGCTCCCCCTTCCCTAACACAAACAGCTTTATCGTTTGTGTGTGCAGGGAAGGGGGCCGGGGGGTTAGGCCATATACTCCCCATTTCCTGTTTTTGGGAGAGGGGGCTGGGGGGTGAGGGCAGGAACTCAATCGGTACAGCAAATGAGGAAGTTGTGTGCTGGCCTGGAAGCCAAAGCAGTGGAGAAGTAGAATCGCCCGATATAACTATTCGAGACTGATCCAGATCGCGAAGGGCTTTTAATTCCGAATCATCGAGTCCTATTGCATTCCAGGCGATGATACAGGGATGGGCACGGTCGCGCTCAATGAGCGAATGTATATCTACCACTCTTGATTTCGATGTCTGGTCGGTCATTACACTTTCCACGACAAGGATCCCCTCTTCATCCGCAATCTGAATAATCTCGGGGTGTGGAGCCCTTAGAAGGATTATATTGACCTGCTTGTCTTTCAATCGACGCATAATTTCCCGTGCTCGAACCATGTCATCGTCTGTTGAAAATGTTCTGGGATAAACGGGCATTTCGTTGATACCAGATAGTTTTACATTCTTCCCATTGAGCTTCAACCCATCCATATCATAGTCGATATCTCGAAATCCGAAAGGCACTTCCATGGTATCGAGTACATCTAGATCCTGGCGAAAACTGAGGCCGATTCGATAGATATTCGGCGAGGCTGGCGACCATAACTTTAGTTTCTTCGCAGGATAGAAGCTGTTGATGGTGGTAAGGTTAACTCCCGGGGTCACTCCTAGATTCTGATTTGTTTTTTTAATGTCTTTTGGTTTGTCACCGGGCTGGAAAATCTTAATATCCAAAGTGGAGTCTCCGGAGTTGTTGGAGCTGTTGTATATCTGCACTTTGGCCGTGATATCACCTGTACTTCCGCCCTGCGGAAAACAGTCGGCCAGATATGCCTCGTCGTGAGCGACGATATCTACATGCTGCCATATTCCCACGCCATGTTCCATCGTTCCTTGTATTCTTACAGCAATCAGTTGATTCTTACCCGGGGTGGCATGTGATGTGATATTCCATTCGAAAGGGAGCGAACCTCCCTCGTGTTCACCGATTTTTTCTCCATCTATCCAGAAAGTAGAGTGTAGTGATACCGCACCAAAGCGCAGCCGCATTGTCTGGCTTTTCCAGCGAGCAGGGAGTACAAATTCGCGCCAGGCCCAGACAGATCCGGACTGTTTTGGCAGCTCAAATTTGTTGACATAATCTGGGATAATGATCTGTTTTGCCTGAGGCGGGATATTTTGAACCCATCCCTGTGAAGTACCGCCATCAAAGGTATTGGTCAAGTATTTCCATTCGCCATCCAAAGAGAGTGTCTCCCTGCCATGTCGTGGTGGCGGAAGAGGCTTTTTTGGAACTGCGGGCGGGCGTTTTAATGGAGGAGGCTGAGCTTGGATTGTCATCCCAGGGAAGGAAAACGTTAAGAGAGATATGCAAAGTAGTTTGAGGATGCGCATGGTGGTAATTCTTTCATGCGAGAGGAGCCAAACTAAGCCAGCTCTCGTGAACGTATGGCGGCTTTTTCAACGGCTTCTATCAGCGCGGCTCGTATTCCCGACTTTTCCAGCGAAGCAAGGGCAGCCATAGTGGTTCCTGCCGGAGTCGTCACCATGTCTTTCAGCTGAGCAGGATGAAGTCCCGTTTCGATGACCATTTTTGCTGCGCCGAGAACTGTCTGAGACGCGAGTTTGTGAGCAATCTCTCGAGGCAGCCCAGCTTTAACCCCTCCATCCACTAAGGCTTCGATCATCAGGAAGACATAGGCCGGGCCAGAACCAGACAGCGCGGTGACAGCATCCATCATAGTCTCAGGCACTTCGAGCGCTATCCCTATAGAGTTAAAAATCTCGGAAACTTGAATCACATGTTCATCTGAAGCGTGAGTGCCGCGTGCGTAGGCGCACGCACCCAGATTAACCTGGGCAGGCGTATTCGGCATAGCACGCACAACCGGATTGGGCTGATGCAGGTGCGCTTCAATTTTAGAAATATGGATACCTGCCGCAATGGAGATGAGCAGAGGGAGAGATTTGCCAGATTCGCGTCCGAGACTTTCACATATTTCATCCAGAATAGACGCCACATTGAATGGTTTTACCGCCAGGATAACGATATCGGTATATTTCGCGACCTGAGGATTTCCTTCAGCCACCTTCACACCCAGTAAATCCTGCAGCCTCGAAGCATGATCGGAATGGGGGTCGCTTATCAGAATATGGTTGGCAGGAACGGCACTGGATGAGACCAGGCCGTGGCACAAAGCCCGGCCCATCGCTCCCGCCCCAATGATACCAATGCGTTTATCTGCGAGGGGCGAAAGAACCTCAGCAACATTTATATCGGGTTTGACCGGCGATTGATATTTGAATTTTGTCGAAACACCGTCTGAACCTTGCTTCATCAATATTTCCTACTCTGACGACTAACCTCACCACAACCCCTCTCCCTTCCACTCGTTGGGAGAGGGGCAAATTCCCGATTGAGTCACCCCCTCACCCTTGCGAGCAGTGCGAGCAATATGGGAGAGGGGGCCGGGGGTGAGGTTGAAAGTGCGAACGAGGTTTACTCTCACATGCCCTTTAACCCCGGCGAATCCTAAGTTCTAGGCACTTGTTTATCCAATTAGTCTCGGGTATCTGAGTATCCTGGCCGTCTTCCAGCGTTGGCAGCCATGGCTCCATTATCAACCTCAACCACCACATTCGCTGGAACAAACATATAGACTTTGTCGCCAACACGCTCTACGGTTCCATCAAGTGCATAGCATACACCGTTCAGAAAGTCGATTACTCGCTCTGCCATATCAGGAGTGGCTTTTTCCATATTGACGATCTGATATTCACCACTCTTCAGGCCATCCGCAGCGAGTTTTGCATCTTCGAATACCTGCGCACTTAGCCGTACTGCGACTCTGCCACTGCGTGCTGTCTGCAGCCTAAGTGGAAGCTGCTGTTTACGAGAATTAGATACTACTGCCGTATCTTGTTCCTCTTCATCCAATTCGTCGCTTCCAATTACAACTTCTTTAATGCGGGTCCAGAGCCCTTTGGGCTCATAATCATCGGGTAGTGGTTGGGGGTTCAAAAGGCGTTCCTCCATGCTCGTGTCCCAGCGGACGGTGTTGACGTAACATTATAATAATATCTTGAATTAATAGGCTAATGGATATGGCTATCTATGCCCAAATATTGCCGTGCCAACGCGTACCTGTGTCGCACCTTCTTCAATAGCGACTTCAAAATCTCCGCTCATTCCCATGGAAAGAACAAATCGATTAATATCAGGAAGCAAATCGAAAAGCGATTTTAATCTCCGGAAATGAGGTCGCGAATCCTCGGAGCTATCCGAGAAGGGGGGCATCCCCATTAGACCTCGTAGTGTTATTCCTGGCATCATATTAACTTTTACTACAACTTCTTGCAGTTCATCAGGCAGAAACCCAAATTTTGGAACTGCCATATCCAGACGGATTTCGAGCAGAATCTGCGTTTTCAAATTTTGAGATATGGAACGCCGGGATATCTCGTCGGCGAGAGCAAGTGAATCCACACTGTGAATGGTATCAAATCGTCCAACGACTTCGCGTACTTTGTTTCGCTGAAGATGGCCAATGAAATGCCAGTTCAATTTGATTTCACTGAGAGGGGGTTGGCTTATCTTTACACAAGCTTCCTGAACGTAACTCTCACCAAAATCTTTTATGCCTGACTCTGCAGCACTCATAATGCGATCCGAAGTCACTTTTTTACTCACTGCTATGAGTTTTACACTATCAGGAGATTTCCGAGAGCGCTCACAAGCTCGCACAATCCTCGATCTTACTTCTGCGATATTGCGGCCGATTTCATTGGTGGCCATAGGTTTCTCAGCCAGACTGAACACAAAACGTTTAGCTTTTAAATATCATTCAAATAATCATATTAAACGTGTAGTATATTGTGACAGATAGTCACATATAATTTCAAGTCCAGTTATTTTTTACATTCGGCTGTCTTGTGCAAATACTCTTGAAAACCATTGCTTTTCAATATTAAATGTAGCAGCAAGAATTTGGAATAGTTTTAATAACAAAAGACCGAATAGAGTAAAATCTCTATTCGGTCTTGGAAGTAAGTATCTTTTGAACTAGCCTTTTGTTGGATCGGGATCGGCAGGGCCATCTGCAGTACATCCCTGTTTATACGGATCCCAAATACTCGGGGTATTATTCTGTGCCCACTTGTTGATGACATCCATTACGAGGCTGTCATATCCGATTGCTTTGGAATGGCCATCCAGGAAGATGGTATTGATCTGTGCGCTGTGGCGAGCTTTTCCACCTGCAATAGCCTGATCTATAGTGGTGTCTTTATCCCATATCTGTGGGCCACTGCCAATCATCTTCCAGTACTCTCTGCGTGAGCCTCTTATGCGTGGGTTGTATCCTCCCGCTGTCAGAGCAGGCAGGTTACAAGGCCGGCGTGGAAGAGTGTTGTAGTAGCGGCCATCCACAATACCGACAGTTTCGGAAGGGGAGGGAAGCATTGCAAGGGCTACAGCCATATTTTCTGCACTATCGGAGCTTAGCCCACCATTTAAAGGACGCAGAGCATAGTTGTTGGCAGAGTAGGAGTTCTGCCCACCCCAGTGCGGAGTTGAGTTCGTGGGAAGTTCCACTCTGGCCGTATTGATATTCAGCCAAGCGCCCGGGGATGAGGGGCATTTGAAAATATCAAAGTTTTTAACATACGGCTGCAGCAGCTGGCTGAACCAGATGGCTTCTGCGTCCGCGGTATTACCGGGATCGATTGCTAGAATTTGCTGAGCATAGGGGTTTAGAAAAATGCCTACCCCGCCTTTGGGTTGTATGCGATATGGAACTATATCTTCATCATAGTCCTGGGCATACATCATAATGGCGAGACCCATCTGTTTTGTGTTCGACAGACAGGCTACCTGACGGGCTTTCGCTCTAGCCTGGGCAAAAACTGGGAAGAGGATTGCTGCGAGAATCGCGATTATCGCGATAACTACGAGTAGTTCGATCAGAGTAAACGCCTTACGTTTCGACATTATTGCCTCCATGAGAGTGTGGATACGGATAATTAACCCGTTCGATAAGAAGATAATACAGTGCCTGTAAAACTCCAGAAATATTACTGGTTCACAAACAGCAAAGAATACTGGAGTACCCAATTGCGTAGTGATGCAGATGTGGGCTTTTTGGTTCGTTCGCGATATTATAGCATAAAACCCAGTACAGCGTTCTTTTATTTTAGTAGTTTGATTAATTCTATGTTTTTTAATTTTAATAGTAATTACACATAAGCTTAATTATATTATTTACGTATTTTATTGTAACTATTTGAACGACTAACAGGTTTTCGACTTCTCACTGGTATAACTTCTAGTTTTCATTATTTTGTTAGTCAATATGCAATTTCTGGCACACTTTTTGCATACATCAGCTAGCAGAGGGTGACTGCTTTGAGCTGAAATTTCAAATTTATTTTTCAGCAAAGAATGGACAGTCCCTTAATTAAAAGCCGGCAATATCTTGAAACAGCGCGATAAGCAGAGCTGGCATTAAGAGCAGTTAGGAGAATGACATTGGATATGGCAACTGGAAAAGTAAAGTGGTTCAATGACGCCAAAGGGTTTGGCTTCATTGAAGCTGAAGATGGTGTGGATGTGTTTGTGCACTATTCTGCAATTACAATGACCGGATTTAAGTCACTTCAAGAAGGCCAGCAAGTGAACTACGATTCCATTGAAACAGCAAAAGGCCGCCAGGCTGCGAATGTCTCACTGCCCGCGTGAGTTAATTTATTTCGCTTCGTTGATTCTGTGGAAACTCTGAAATCATAACAATACTATTAGGTGCAGATGTATATGTACAAAAAAACGCCGATCATAATATATGATCGGCGTTTTTTAGTTCTAGTAGTTAAGCTCCAGGAGGCCCCCCAGGTCCACCAGGCCCACCAGGTCCACCACGACCACCGCCGGGTCTGCCGAATTGTGGCATTGGATGTGCTTTCTGATAGGTTTCTATAATAGATTTCTGTTCGGCAGTCAAAACCGCCTGAACTTTCTCGCGTACCCCCATCATAATTTCACGCCCTTTAGTTCGCCTGTCCTCAGGAGCCAGGCCTTGCATCTCTGTCATAGCATCCTTCTGGAGCTGATCTATCTGCGCTTTTTGAGCCGCGGTGATTTTGAGCTTACCGAGTACTTCCAGAGGTATACCTGCACGCTGCAGCTGCCCTAGCACACTTGAGACTGCCGGAAGTTTTGCTTTTTGCTCTTCCGTAAGCAGTGCTTCTATACTCTTTGTAGTCTCAGTCCGCACAGCCATCATTTTCTCAAACATTCCCTGATCTGGCGGCGCCCCTGGCTTAAACATATCTTTTTGCTGCGCTTTATATGCGTTACGTATTACAGTGATCTTGGTTTTCTGATCCGCGCTTAGTTTCAACTCTTCCGCGTAAGAACTGACTGGCATATCTGCCAGCGAGATTCCCCTGCCGCCTCCACGCCGCCCAAAACCTCCACCGGGGCCACCAGGGCCTCCTGGCCCACCAGGCGGGGGCTGATTTCCTGCGTTCGCTGCTAGTGACAGTGGCAGCAGAGTTGCTGCAATCGCGGCTGCCATAAAGAGGCTTATTTTACGATTCATGTTGTCGACTCCTTTTTGTGATATCTTACTGGTTGAATGATCATACAATATTTCTAATGGTTGATGACTCACTTCCTCTAGAAATGTTCAGTTTTTATTTTACTCCAATTAATATATGAGTTTAGTTAATCTGGGCAATTCGGATTCATAATGAGCTGTTTTCCGGAGTATATAACTCATTTTTGTACTTCTTAAATAGATGATATTAATCGGTTCAGCCCTCACCCCCCGCCTCCTCTCCCAAAAACAGAAGAGGGGGAACTATAAAACGTTTGTTTTCTAACTCCCATATTTTGGGGTGTTCGATCATTATAAGATCGAAACCTGGCAAAATATTGATAAATTCTCATCCATGTCACCCCCTCTCCTGTTTTTGGGAGAGGGGGCAGGGGGTGAGGGCTGGAGGGTGTTTCTAAACTTTATAATTTTTCAATCACCATTTTTTGCACTTCATTTTTAAGATGATATATATCGGAATGGAACACACGATAAAGGGTACAATATCTCAAAATATTTAGCCCTATCACTGCATTCGAATTTGGGTAGGGTGAGGTAAACAGATGCGCACAAATACTGTGAAAACAGCACTAAAAGATGGCGAACCGCAAATTGGAACATGGCTGTCACTGGCCAGTGTCACTGCTGCAAGATTCATGGCTCATTCGGGATTCAAATGGCTCACTCTTGATGTAGAGCATAGCCCGGCAAGCTGGGAAACGGCATCCGCTATTTTCGCCACTATAGCAGATGCTGGATTGATCCCACTAGCGCGTGTACCTTTCCACAGTCTGGAAAATGCCAAACGTGCCCTGGATGCCGGAGCCTATGGACTTGTATTCCCAATGATCAATACCAGGGAAGAAGCCGAATATGCTGTTTCTATATGCAAATACCCTCCTCTCGGTCAGCGCAGCGTGGGCGGAGGTCAGCACATGCTGAATTTCGGTACTTCCACTGCGGAGTACTATCGAAAAGCCAACGATGAAATTCTTGTTATCGTACAGGCGGAACATGTGTTGGCAGTAGAAAACTGTGAGACTATTTTGAGTGTTCCAGGAATTGATGCGGTTTTCGTAGGACCAAACGATTTGCTCAGCTCGATGCACAAAACGCCGGTTATGGAGACTGACGATCCTCAGTTCGTATCTGCACTTAAAAAAATCCGTGAAACGGCTGTTAAATATGGAGTGGCGCCTGGGATACATGTTGCCGATGCCGCAGCTGCAAATCGCAGGAAAGCGGAGGGCTGGCAGTTTATCGCGATCAGCAGCGAATTGGGATTCATGCTGCAGGCGTCTGCGGAGGCTGTTAAATCGGCGATTGGCGAACCAACGGGTGAAGTGGGGCGCGCCAGATACTAGAAATTACACAAGTCCGATCTCAAATTCCAGAAAAGAATCTATACAGATTGTTAACCGCGAATTACGCTAATGTCGCGAATAAGATACATCAGGCTAGAAATAGATGGCAATTTTCAAAATAAATATTCGCAACATTAGCGTAATTCGCGGTTAATTAAAATTTTAGTATTTGGTAGATAGATTCATATCTATTCCAAATAGTTAATAGTGTTATAAAGCTATTTCCTGGAGAATGAATTTGAAGGCATTTGTCACGAGAGTACTTCCTGAAGAAGCAATGAAGATTGTAAGGGCAGGCGCGGAAATTGTAGATGTATGGCCTCATGAACTGCCGCCTGGCAGAGAAGAACTTCTGACAAAAGTTGCTGATGTAGAGGGCCTGCTCTGCCTTCTGACAGACAAGATAGATGCAGATATTCTCTCGGCTGCACCCCGCCTGAAAGTTGTGAGTCAGATGGCGGTGGGATACGATAACATTGATGTGCCAGCTTGCAAATCGCGTGGAATAGCAGTAGGGAACACTCCTGGCGTGCTCACGGAGACAACTGCTGATCTCGCTTTTGCACTCTTACTGGCGACTGCGCGAAAGATTGTAGAAGCTGAAAAATTTCTACGGCAAGGTGATTGGCAAACCTGGTCTCCCATGCTGCTCACTGGCCCAGACATACATCATGCCACACTCGGAATAGTGGGTATGGGCAGCATAGGATTCGAAATGGCCAGGCGAGCACACGGTTTCGAAATGGAGATACTCTACGCCTCCACCCGACAGAACAGCGATGCAGAAAACCATTTTGGAGCCAAACTTGTCGATCTCGACACTCTGCTGTCATCGAGCGACTTTGTATCGCTGCACACGCCGCTAAACGCTACTACCAGAAATCTTATTGGCCGCAGAGAGCTGGCGCTGATGAAACGCACAGCAATTCTCATTAATAGTTCTCGGGGACCCGTGATTGATCAATCAGCACTCATAAAGGCACTTGAGAAAGGCAAACTAGCAGGAGCCGGCCTGGATGTATTTGAACAGGAACCGCTGCCTCTTAGTGATCCTCTTCTTACACTGCCGAATGTTGTTTTGCTGCCTCATATTGGTTCCGCTTCCATAGCTACTCGTACGCGGATGGCGGTGCTGGCAGCTGAGAATCTTGTGGCTGGAATTCAAGGAAAACCACTCCCAAATCCTATTGGTTGAAGAGACATCTTCTTCCTTAAGGACAATTCTGCCGATAATCACCGTGCGTAAACCTGGTAATCTATACAGGATATACGGCTGCGGTGTCGAATAGTCTATCAGTGCGAGATCACTGCTTCATGGAGGAGTTAGATTTTATGGCCAATTCGTCTTCATCGGTCGAAGCAATAAAGAATGAGTTACTCACTGCGAATCAGCTTCAGAAACCCGGAGAGTCCAGTTCCTTTGTAATCTTCGGAGCGTCTGGTGATCTCACCAAGCGAAAGCTGATACCGGCACTCTACAATCTTGCCTGCACAGATCTGCTGCCTCGTGGTTTCAAGGTGTTCGGTTTCGCAGTCACTCCAATGAACGACGACAGCTTTCGGGAATCGATGCGTGAAGGTGTTCGTGCCAGCAAAGAAGCTAACCCATACGACGTTCGCATCTGGGATGAGTTCGCCAAAAATCTCCACTACATTACTGCTGACTTTCAGTCACTTGATGGCTATAAACAGCTCAAAGACCGGCTTGAAGAGAGCGAAAAGGGATCTACGGCAGGTGATAATCGACTGTTTTATCTGGCTACTCCTCCGGGATTCTATGCAGATATCGTGAGTCGTTTGGGCTCCAGCGGACTGGTTACAAAACATGGTACTTCACAAACTGGCTGGACAAGAATAATTATTGAAAAGCCATTCGGAAACGATCTGGATTCCGCCATCGCGCTAAATACTTCCATTCATAAAGTTTTTCGAGAAGAACAGATCTACCGTATCGACCACTATCTCGGTAAAGAAACGGTGCAAAACCTCATGGCTTTCCGTTTCGCGAACTCTATTATCGAACCGATATGGAATCGCCGATACGTCGATCATGTACAGATTACTGCAGCGGAGACATTAGGTGTAGAGCATCGCGGTGGCTACTATGAGGGAGCGGGCGTACTTCGCGATATGTTCCAGAACCACCTGCTTCAACTGCTATCTATTGTAGCTATGGATCCCCCGGTGAGATATGGCGGAACCAGCGTCCGAGATAGAAAAGCGGATGTCATGAACGCCATTGTGCCTATCAACCCGGAATCACTCTCTGATATAGCCGTTCGCGGCCAGTACGGCCCTGGTCAAATTGAGGATCATCACGTGCCTGGGTATCGGCAGGAGATAGGTGTCAATCCCGAATCTAAAACAGAAACTTTTGCCGCTCTGAAACTCTATGTCGACAACTGGCGCTGGGCCGATGTGCCCTTCTACCTTCGATCTGGCAAAAGGCTTCCCAGTAAAGTGTCTGAAATCGTTATTCAGTTCAAACGTGTACCACATATGTTTTTCCACATGTCACCAGAAGATCAGATTGAGCCCAACCTGATTGTAATACGAATTCAGCCAGACGAAGGCATTTCGCTTCGTTTTGGGGCGAAAGTGCCTGGGCCAGAGATGCATATTCAGCAGGTGCAGATGAACTTCAGCTATACCGATGCATTCAAGGCACAGCCATCCACCGCTTACGAGACACTTCTACTCGATGCTATGGAAGGCGATCCAACTCTGTTCAATCGGGCGGATGCTGTAGAAACTGCATGGCAGGTTATTGAGCCGCTGCTGGATATATGGAAAGCCACCAAGCCGTTCCAGCCATTTCCGAACTATGCCGCGGGAACTTGGGGCCCTTCCGCTGCGGATACCCTGCTTGCGAAAGATGGCAGAGCCTGGCACAATCTCCACTCTGTACCCGTAGCCCAGGCCCAGACAAGCATTTCTCTGGACGAAAGCGGGGAGCCGATGGGATCACGCAGAAGTCAGAACGATGCGGTGAGTACCACAGGTACGACCACTCCCTCAGGTGGGCGTTCCCTGGCATAAGTAAAGTTCATTCCGTGTTTCTTTTCATACCGAAAGGCGATGAGAAACGTGGAATTAAGAAAGAGCGCGTATGAGCCGCACCATGGCTGTGGTGACTCCGGAGAATATAACTGTCACTTATCGACTGGCGGGCGTAGCATCTCGAACGATGGCGTTTCTGGTTGATCTGGTAATCCAGTTTCTTCTCATAATTTTGGTGCAGGGAGTGCTGAAACTGGCAGCAGGAGGAGTTGGCAAGCCGGGGGTTAGTCTGGCAAGCCTGTTGTCGGCAGCAGGAATGCTGCTGGTCTACCTCATAATTTTTGCTTACGCAATCTTCTTCGAGATGATATGTGGCGGGCGAACTCCGGGTAAGAAGCTATTTCATCTGCGGGTGATTCGTGATGGTGGTTATCCAATCAACCTCATGTCCAGTGCGCTTCGAAATATTCTTCGTTTCATCGATCTAGGAATTTTTCAGTTTGCAGGAAATCCTGTTGTTTTGTGCGGGCTTCCAGGGTTGATGTGTATATTTTTCAGCCCAACATACAGGCGCATTGGAGATTATGCTGCCGGCACTTCCGTAATAGTAGATATAGGAAGTTCACCGCTCCAATCAGAAAGAGTGTCCGCGCTCTCACCCGCTGCTCTATACTACATACCATATATCAGAAACCTGGATCGGGTCTCGCCTCAAGAGTATAGTGTCATTCGCAGGCTGACTTCACGACGTATTAAGTTGAATCCGTTCTCGTTGAATGCTCTTGCGGCCAGAGTAGGATCAAATATCGCCACGAAATTGGAACTCTCGGTGCCATTGAGAAATTCCAGCGATTACATTAATTTTTTGGAAGCGCTGGAACACCTTTGGACTGAAGAGCGTGGTATGTTGTAAATATCAGAATTATCAACTTCTGGTAAAACCCCCATTAACTTGTTTCATGCAGGAGCACTTATGAGTGATCATGAGTCAGAAATAGATAGTAAGCCGCCAGTATCCGAATCTGAAGAATCCCGTTGTAATGAAGATACATCGAGCGAGAGCACCATTCCACACCTGTTGGTACCAGAAGCGGAGTACTTGGAGGATAATCTGAAGGATACATCCGAGTCGAGAACTGCGGAATTATCTGAAGATGAGAACTTTAGCGAACCGGGTGATCCGGTTGGCGCATCCATCTCTCAAGAGTTCATTGAACCATCGATCTCAGATTTCAAAGTGCTTTGGGGGGCACTAGGTCTGGGTGTCTCGTTTGCTGTAGTCGGTGTACTGCTGGCACTGAAAACGCTTTCTATTGCGATCCTCCCGCACATACTTACCGTTGGCGACTATATCAACTTCCAGGAACTGACGGATGGAATGCCAATTCCCCGGCTGCTAAACTGGAACCTGTCTCTCATTCAGATGATTCTCTCCACAAGCCAAATGGGTAACTTGATATCGATCATCAGCGGCTCTATTCTGATCGGTATACTACTGCTGTTCTGCGTCCACACTCTCAACTCCGGATTTCGTCTGTTCCATTTTCATCAAATACAAGGTGGGGCAGTTACATTTTCCAGGTCTCACTTCAGAAAACTAAGTCTTGCTTTTCTATGCGTTGGGATTCCTTTGTTCGGAGTATGGGTATTTACTTCTGCTTTAGGTTCTCGATCTGAAACATTATCCGACCTGAGAGATCCTGTCAACTCTTTTATCTGGGCAATTCGCCTGATATCGATCGGTATAGCGCTCTTTTGGGGGTTTCATTCAAGCGGACTTAGCGGTGATTTCAATCGTTCTGAGCTTCAATTTCATCCCCGATACATCTCGAAAATATTGTTAAAAGGAGCGCTTTTTGGTTTGGGAGTTTTTGGAATACTCAAGGCAGCATTTCCCGAACCTCTTGATTATCTGCTAGTTCTTTATCAGACCATGGGGACTTTCCACCAAGGGTACTTCAGTTTTGTTTTTTGGCATTTTCTCCTGAGCGTTGCTTTCACATCGTGCGCATCTGGGATTACTTTGTACATAATTGGACGGTCATCGGTTAAACCCTTTATGCGGATTGGGCTTGCCATTTTGACTGTGAGCATGGTTGTAGTGGGAAGCCGCCTGCAAACACCATTTAGTGCAGAAAATCTTGCTGCAAAGCATGATATGACACCCAATACCCTTAAGTCTGTTCGTGCGCCCTATACACAAAAAATACCAGGAAGCGGTGTGCCAGACGGGCCAGGTGCCGGTAAGGAGTTGGCAGCAGCAGCTGGATTAGCGCCAGGCTCTATAAACTCAGCACAGAGCAGGAATGTGATCACATTCTTACAGCACACGCCAGTATCGGTGCGCCAGCTCGGAATCACAGAGGATGGCCTTAGTACAGATTCATCATCAGAGAAAAAAGTGAGGAACTTCCTGGAGAAGAGACATTATGAAACCGCCCTCTCATGGATAGCAATTAAGCATCTTTATAATCTGGGAACCGTACAATTTGACAACACAACATCCCTGAAAGCACTTCTGCTTGATCTGGAAAAATGCCCTCACGCGGCACAGTGTTCCAATACGATACGTGCTATGTTCTTCACCTGTGCAGCTTCTCCCCAAAATTTGGCTCTGCTGGATGAGTACGCCTCGCATAACAATTTTGTTGTACTGGATAGAGAAAGCGCGAAAATGCTGGGGGATATCTATGTTCGATTTGGGGCAGTCGATAAGGCGTTAAATTGGTACCATAAGGCGGAAATGCCGAAAAGCTTTATTGCAAGAATCCGCACGGAAAAGCCGATGTTCAACCAGGGGTATGTTTCAGGAAGATTGATGTGGAATGGCAAACCGCTCGTGGGAGTATCGATAGGAGCGGTTCCCTTTCGCATGAATGGTCTCTCAGGAGATCTTGAGCCTGTTCTTATGCGCACCTTCGATGAGATAATTCCTCGCTTCAGTTTTCTACCATTCTTTGAGCAGTTCAATCCACGGCCTTACGCATTTCGATGGGTGACAGCGGGGAGCGTCACCGATGCTAATGGACGATTTCAGCTAAAAAATCTGACTCAAGGCCAGTATATATTAATATTCACTCTTTCCCGTGGAACGACTCTAGCAGTACCTATAGAGCCACGTCTGAGAGTTACCAACATACCATCTCCATTCGATCTGAATTACGATCATCCCTCAGCAGATTTAGGCGAGATTAGTATGCAGTTTCAGCCTTGATCGTGGGTGTGCTCATGTGCATTATCGTGGTAATGCGCATGAGAGTGTACCTGGCTGCCATGTCGGTGTGCGTGTTCATGGATCAGGTTTACACGGAGTAGAAGATCGAGATTTGCAAGAATATCCCTGCTGTGACCTTCTGCGGCAATACCATGATCCTCCCCAAAAACGATTGCCCTATCACTTATTTCGGGAACAATGCTCAGATCATGCGTAGCTGTAATAATAGTTTTTCCAGCGGAGTGCAGCATCATAATCAGTTCCACCAGCCAGCGTTGTGATCGAGGATCCAGGCCATTGGTTGGTTCATCAAATAGCAGAACTTCGGGGTTCACCACCAAACTGCTGCCGATGGCTACTTTTTTCTTCTCACCACCGGATAGGTGAAAGGGAGCGCGGTCTAGAAGCCTCTCAATATGCAGAAGCTTCGCCATGTCATCAATTCTTTGATCCACTTCGCTGCGCGATAATCCCAGCATCATAGGGCCAAATGCCAATTCTTCGCGAACAGTAGAAGAGAATAGCTGCGCTTCCGAGTTTTGGAAGATATAGCCAACTCTGCGCCTAAACTGAAATGAGTTTTGCTCATTATTCAGATAATCTGCAGTTATGTCACTTCCAAAAGCTGAAAATCTACCCGATGAAGCGAAGACCAGTCCATCCATTAATCGGAGAAGCGTACTTTTACCGCAGCCGTTTGCCCCTAGAATAGCAACTTTTTCGGCGGGATGAATTCGCAGAGTAATATTTCGGAGTGCAGAATGTCCGCCAGCGTAGCTATACGCCACCTCGTTTAAATCAAACAGGGAGGTGATATTTGAAGATTTGTCTGGAATTAATACAGTGGCCGTGCTGGGTGAAGTCATCGAATGTATCTTTCTATAAACATGCATCAGTCCAGCTGTATGAACTGTCCGCGAAATCCACGCGAAATCATCGCCTGATGAATCTCTTCTGAGAGAGCCAGTGATTTACCAAACAGCGCTCCGGCGCCAGCCCCAATAAATGATCTTCCCTGACTATTACTCTGCGGCCCCACTAATCTGCTCTGTCGGGCGGTAAACATGTCTGCTGCTGTCTGCATAATAACAGAGAGATAACGGTGTGTCATTGCTAAGACCGTGAGAAAAAGAGTAGGTATGCGTAAGACAGCCAGACCTTTTAACATGGAGTTCCATCGTGTTGAAAGTGTAAGCGTCATACCTAGAGATAAGGCTACAGCGATTTTAATCATGAGAGTCGCCGCAACCACAGTTCCTGGAAAAGTCATGCTTACACGCGGTTGCTGCCACAATACGATTAGTTCGCGTCCAGGAGTAACTACATTTAGCGTGGAAGGTAAAATAATAGCTCCAGCAAAAAGAAACACAAAGGCCCATACTCGTTTTAACAGAGGCTTAATAGGCAGATGTGAGATGACAGCTGAATACAAAACTAGAAGATAGATAGCTGCTAGCAGCGGTAGATTTCGTACCGAAGAGATGGAAATAATAAAAATTAAGGAGATTAGGATTTTAACCTGAGGCTCTATTCGCTGTAAATATCCTGACCTTTTTGCAGACTCCTCTATTCTGAGTGAAGATGCATGCCTGTTTGTAAGTTCGTTAAGTGTGTTCTCAAGGAAGCGATTTCTGGTTCCCTTTCGAACTGACTTCGGCAATGGTTCTATATGACTGCAGGTTATCATCCATTCAGGCAAGACAGGACTAGCTGACATCATATTCGATCTTTGGTATTCTATCTCTCCCGAATTACTTGGACTGCTATGCGTACGTTCATTTTTGTTAAGAACTCTGCCAGCCAGCCAAATCAAACCTACAATCATTCCTGTACCAAGCAGACCCGCAGTGAGATATCCCTTTGCACCCTTCTCGCTGGCGTAGTCCTGGAAACCTCGAATTCCTTTATAGCCATGGGCTTCCGAAGCTAGAGCAGATTTCGGGATATATGCCTGCTGTCCTTGCTTTGCAATCTGTTCTGAAAGCCCTTTAGCATCCCACTCTCCCCATGCTTCGCCTTTTGCAAGTAGTCCCAATGGGCATAGCGCAATCATTGCCAACAGTCCAATCCATATTTTTTCCGTTCGTCGGGATGGGAGATCACCTGCGGAGTGGTTTTCACCATATAGTGGGATCGACATGGTCTGAAGATATCTAACCACCAGACCGGTGACAACAGCCTCTGCGGGCCCGGCTACAAGCAGATGTGTGATAAGCATCGCAGGCAGGGTAATAGATATTCCCAGCGGGAAGAATAGAGCATGTCCATTTGCTTCGTGGAAGAGAGAAGGCTGAATACCTAGAAGTAATGCGACAATGCCAGCCGCTGCATTAATTCCAAAAAAAGAGCCGACCGCTGCAGCAATCGGACGTGTTCTATCACTATTTCCCATCAGACGATGGGAAATACGATAGAGTGCAAAACCAGTAAACGGAAGAACAAACGCCATTGTGAAACAGTTGGCGCCATACGTCATCAGGCCGCCATCACCAAAGAGAAGTGCCTGAATTGCGAGCGAAACGGATACCCCAATCACCGCAGCCCACGGGCCAAGAAGCACCGCTAGCAATGTACCGGCGACCGGATGAGCCGTGGTACCGCCCAGAGCAGGGATGTTGAACATCATGATCGTAAAACAGAATGCAGAACCCATCGCGAGTAGTGGAATCTGGCGAGATCCCATATTTTTGCGGACATGCTTACCAGCAGCAGCCCAGATTGGCAGCATGGCAACAGCCGCAGCAGCTGAGGTAGCAGGACTTAATACAGAATCAGGAATATGCACCAAAAAGCTCACTTTCGCACACTAGAATCAATGAAAAAAATGCGGCAATAAAAAGTGTCACAAATGAAGTTTTCGTAACACAATGTATTGTACCGTTTCTATCGGTGAATGGTTCCTTTCCAGACATTAACCTTAGATTACAATTCAGAAAGATAGTAGATGGAATTGCATAAGTAGGAAATATATATAAGCCCTCACCCCCCGACCCCGTCTCCCGAGGCTTCGGGAGACGGGGTCGGGGGGTGAGGGCGTGAAAAGTGGATCAATTACATTGTGACTTTTGCAAGAGGCTCAGTATATCATTATCAGAGATAACCTGCGGCTTTTAGTTCCTGCGAAAGATTTAATTCTTGGTCGGCCGTGAGATCGATTAGTGGCGGTCGAACGGATATTCGGCACAAATTTCGCATTGCAGCAATAGATTTATTTGTTGAGATCAAGGGATAGGCGGCACAGATATTCGTCATTACAGTGAGTGTGTGCTGGGTGGCCAACTGCTTCTCGTGACTTTCGCCATTGCGATGCGCATTTCGCACTCCATTGAGAAGTTCAGGAAATGCATTCGCACCCCCCGATATGCACCCGTAGGCTCCATGCATAAAAGCTGGTCCGGTAATATAGTCGCTGCCGGAATATATATTGAGATGAGGATACCGCTCAATAAGCTCCCGCGTTCGATCCAAATCACCAGCGCTGTCTTTTAATCCCGCCAGATTGGGATGATCTTTAAGCAGGTCAATTATTTCGTTTGTTATGTTAATCGCAGTGAACTGAGGGATGGAGTATAGAAGTACTGGCAATGATGATGCGTCAAGTATCCTCTTAAAAAAGTCTGCAACTCCCTGTGCCGTGGGTGACTTAAAGAAATAAGGCGGGAGTACAAGGGCAGATTCTGCACCTGTTTCGGCGGCATGCTTGGTCAGTTCAATGGTGTCGGGCACATTGCCAGCGCCAGTACCGGCGACTATTCTCAGATTTCCACGATGCTCATAGGCAGCCTCCAGTACCTGTTTTCTCTCACGCACGGAAAGAGAGGGGCCTTCACCATTTGTACCACAAACGACTACTCCATCAATACCTGATTTGCTTTGGAAATCGAGCAGCGCAGGAGTATGTTCTAGCGCCAAGTCTCCATTTTTGTTCATCGGGGTGACGATGGCTGTGAATAGTTCGTACTCTGATATCAATTTAATTTTCTGCAATCCTATCTCCATTCTTGAATTACTGATTAATACTGTTCTGAATTAATGAGGCAGTTCCGTATCCTGTTTGCTATTGGCATTCATGGCGAGGTTTCAAGGAATACTTTGCTCAACAGGATACTTTTCGAGCAGATTCCACTCATTCCAGGAACCGTCGTAGTTGGTAAGTTGCGTATATCCCAGCATCGAAAGTGTAAAAAGGATAGAGGTGGAGGCGACCCCTCCGTTGCAATAGGTGATCGTTGTTTTATTTCTATCGACCGCGCTCGAATCTGCGATGCGGGCGAGATCCTGAGCTGATTTAAAACATCCATCGCCTTCAAAGAATGCTTCCCGAGGAAGATTTTTTGCTCCAGGAATGTGCCCGCCTCTATTTCCCCGGCGAATTCTCCCTGTATACTGCCCTTCATC
>JANXSG010000187.1 GCA_025352825.1 Chthonomonadaceae bacterium
CGGGGGTGAGGGCAGTCATAGCAGTCTCTCGGCGCCTGGCGCAGCTGTAGTGATGGTGATCTTGGCGTTTAGGCCAGTGGCAGTTTTAAATAGATTGGGAACAGTTTCTCGGAAGCTCTCCACCGCCTCATCTGCAACCAGACTAACTGTACATCCGCCAAATCCAGCTCCGGTCATACGTGAGCCATAGACCCCATCGACGGAGCGTGCTGCCTCAACCAACGAGTCGAGTTCTGAGCAGCTTACCTCGTAATCATTTCGAAGGCTCTCATGAGATTCGTTCATGAGAATTCCGAAGCGTGTGATATAACCGCGCTTCAAAGCCTCCACACTCTCCAGAGTACGCACATCTTCCGTGATGACGTGCCTGGCTCGTTTTCTCACTATCTCCGGAAGCAGTGAACCAAACCGCTCGAAATCTTCCAAACTCACATCTCGCAAAGCCCGAATATCGGGAAGGACATTTTTCAGAATTGTTACCGCGTCTTCGCATTGTGCACGACGCTGGTTGTACTCCGAGTCGACCAGGCCGCGCTTCTTATTCGTATCCGCTATCACGATGGACACGCCTGTCGCCGGCATCGGAACCGCCTCGAACTCCAGTGACCGCGTATCGATGAGCAATGCATGGTTTGCTTGCCCGAGCGCAGATATAAACATATCCATAATCCCGACATTTACTCCAACGAATTCCCGTTCCGCGCGCTGTGCGAGCAGTGCCCGTTTCACAGGATCGATAGTTGTCTCAGTCGAGGCGGTAAAAGCCAAGCCTGCAGCTACCAGCATCGCCGCTGAAGAGGAGAGACCGGAACCAAGAGGAACATCCCCCAGAACCGCCAGATTTATACCGCGCAGAGGTACCTGTTCGGACTGCAGAATGGACGCCATTGCGCGAATATAGTTACTCCAGCGTTCTCGGCCCTCCTGAGCTGGCTGAATATCTTTCAAAGAAAAGTTAGAAGGTTGATTAAAATTGAGCGCATACGTTCGAATCTCGTCGTCGCTGCGCAAAGAGGCCGCCATCAAAACTTCCCGTTCGATGGCGGCAGGGAAAACAAAACCGTCGTTGTAGTCCGTATGCTCACCAATAAGGTTTACCCGGCCCGGGGCTCGAACCAGAATCGTTGGAGGATGGCCAAATAACTCATTAAATCGACTCTCTACTTCCTGAATACGCGCTGATTTCTGGTTACCACTCATTTTACATTTTCCTTGAAGCCGGGTTTATTTCCTTAGAAGTGATATCGCGTGCATAATGAACACTTATCGATTAAGGGCAAGCTATTGCTGAGGATTAGCGGATTGTTTTTCGGACAGGATTAACATGTGTCATCATCTTTTTAAAACAAACATGGTTTATGCTGCTTTTGTTTAAAGCAATTCCATTTTGGTTCTGGCTTCGCCAGTTCAGGTTTTAGGCGGATAACTTAAAGCGTTTGTGAGTATAGTATAGCCAATATAGTGCTACCAGGCGGAGGGGAGAACATCCTCAAGAATGAACTGCACGGATCGATTGCCATTCCACTCATTCACGCTCGGGCGATAGGCAACATCCAGTGAAGTGCCTGGCTCAAGTGAAGAGGCAAGCCCGCCCTGATTCCACCATGGCGCTTCCACTATATCACGCGAGTTGACACCCGAAACCTTCAAAGATACTTTCAGATGGCGATTATCCGGACCCATCTGCCTCGTCGAGATCACGGGAACGTTTCGGCTGACGAACAGTGGCTGGCTATTTTCGTTGCCGAACGGAGCTAGCTGTTCAAGCTGCGCCAGAAGCTGCAGAGTCATATCCTCGGGGGCGATCTCCATATCTATATCGAGGGTCGGAACCATATCCTCTTCTGAAATCTGCTCCATCGCGATACTGTTCATCTGTTCCCGGAACCCAGCCACATTCACTCCATCAATTGAGAAACCGGCCGCATGTGCATGTCCCCCATACTCCACAAGGTAGCTGCTGCACTTATCGACAGCATCGAACATATTGAACGAGGATATACTGCGGGCGGAACCCCTGCCGGAGATCGAATCGCCATCCATCGCGATGACCACGCATGGCCGATGGAACCGATCCACCATCTTGCTGGCGACTATACCAACCACACTGCCAGACCATCCTGTCCCAGAGATGACCAGGCAGCGGCTTTCGGACATATCCTGTCCGGCCAGGCTTGCCAGTGCCTCTTCAAAAATCCGATCTTGTGTGTCTTTTCGCTGTGTGTTGAGATCGTTCAAATTTTGCGCGAGTCGAGCTCCTTCGCCGGCATCTTTGGTGATAAGGATATCGAGTGCAATCTGGGTCTCATCTATTCTGCTGGCGGCATTCAGGCACGGCCCCATCTTGAAACCCACATCGACAGAATTCAATGGTTTGCCAGCAAGTCCACACACCTCAATGAGCGCTCGAAGACCAGCCTTTTTGGTCTTCTGAAGCTGTTCTAGCCCATGCTTCACGATAATTCTGTTTTCATTGATGAGGGGCATAACATCCGTCACCGTACCAATTGCGGCAAGATCGAGATAAGCGCGCCGGAAGGCATCTGCGCTGTGCCCGAGGGTTCGAGTGAGGGCCTCGCACACTTTGAACGAGACACCTACCCCGGAAAGTTCTTTGAAAGGGTATCGCGAATCAAGGCGGTGGGGATTGATGACGGCAATCGCTTTCGGCAGTTCCCCAGTGGATTTAGGTGTATGGTGATCGGTGATGATGACATCGATCCCTGCCTCACGCGCATGCTCTACCTCATCCACGCGCTGGATTCCACAGTCCGTCGTGACTATGAGCGTCACGCCAGCCTGTTTCGCCAGATCGATAATCGGGCGGCGCATATCGTAGCCATCCCGTTTACGGTGCGGCACAAAAACTTCCACATCGGCTCCCAGACTGCTCAGTGCCCGATGCCAGAGCGCAGCCGAGGTCACTCCATCCCCATCATAGTCCCCGTGAATCAGAATTTTTTCATGATTGGCTATGGCAAGTTTAAGCCGTTCACAGGCCGCATCGATATCAGGCAGCAGGAATGGATCGTGCATTCTATCCAGCGAAGGGTTTAGAAAGAGGTCCGCAGCTTCCGAGGTAGTCAATCCACGCTGTACCAGCAGGCGTGCCACTATCGGGTGGATATCCAGCTCTTTGACGAGAGCATGCTCCGTTTGAGCGTCTGATGGCTGAAAATTCCAGCGTCGAGGATTTAGAGTTTTTCGCATGACACTATTGTACTGGATAATTGGGGCAGAAATCCGGAAATTATTATCGAAATATCCGAGTCTTTCGCCCTCACCCCCCGGCCCCTCTCCCAAAAACAGGAGAGGGGG
>JANXSG010000197.1 GCA_025352825.1 Chthonomonadaceae bacterium
CTATTCGCAAAGCTGTCTAGCCGATTGCGCCACATTTCCAAAATTTCTGTACTGACCATAAAAGCACCTCCGAATTATGATGCTCTCATTATCCTACATTAGAGGATTGAAGTTGAAGGTGGCAAATATTGGACGCTTACACCCATGCCACAGTCACCTCCTCTCCTGTTTTTGGGAGAGGAGGACGGGGGGTGAGGGCGTGTGCTGAACGGAATATCACTGATTGCTAATTAAGCACTATTATCGAACACCATTTGTAACAGCGTCGTCTTGTGATCGTCTAATCAATTTGAAAGCTTCTAAAGAGCATTCGCAAATACGAATATCTGAGTGAAGATTTCCTGGGTTGCGAAGAGGTGCATTATGTACTTGTTCCATGATCATATCAGTCAAAAGCACATATTCGGCAAATCCGAATATGTTCTGCTGGCTTTGCTATGCTGCCTGAGTTACCCAGTTTCAGTACTTTCACAAAACAGCGCTTCAGATATTCCCATCAATAGACTCAGCGCTGTAGGTGGAGGTGTCTCTTCCCTTCTATCGATTTTCGACAGACCGAATCTCACGCAGTCCGATATTCTTTTTGGCAACGGCACGTCTGGCCCGTACCGCCTCTCCTGGAAAGGGATTCACACTGGCACCGAAACAGTATGGAAGGAGAGCATACGGCTGCACCGCGATGCTGACTATATCTTCGATTACGACAGCGGGAGTATCAGCTTCAGCGCTCCTCTCCTTTCAGGCCAGCTTATCCGAATTGTGTATAGATGCGACAGGCCCGTTTCGATTCCCAATCCGCCTTCGGCTGGCTCACCACTTCAGATGGATATCTACCGCAGTGGCGCCAATCAGGTCACTCTTAGAACCTTCAGCATGGCAGGTCAAGGCGCGGGCGGTTCACAATCGCCTGTCGCTACACTCCAGTACCTTTCTGGCTTAAAACTGTCACCTCAGTCCAGTATAAATTCCAGCCTCTATTTCGATCTTAGAGGAGGAGATCTGCTGGATCGATCGGGCTTCAAACTATCCGAATCTTCAAAGATGAAATCCGCAGAATTTGGCTTGAAGTACCAGCGAGCCGGCAACGAGTTTGTTCAGGGCGATTTGAGCGGACTGCACGCAGGTGAGCAGCAGATCGAAGCAAACTCCAAACTGCATATTTTCAAAGGGCTGACACTCACCGGACTTTATAACCAGACGGATGCACTCGCGAATTTAGATTCCTCCTTTGCTGGAAGTACTACTCGAACAGCAGGCGGAAATTTTGAACTAACGCTGCGAAGCGCCTCCATATCTGGTGGACGCACTGATTCATCTACTACCACTCCGTCCGGGCAAAACCAGACCCAAATCACAGACAGTATTGGAATAGATAAGACGATACGTCCTGGAACTACGGCGTCACTCACTTATCAATCTCAGTCAGTTCTGCCCACGGATCACGCTGCACCCCAGCCCGGTTCCTACACTCAGACGAGCGCTGTCGGCATCAAAAGCAAAGTCAACAAGCAGCTGCAGGTTTCGACGGGATATTCAAACACCATATCCGGAACGGGAACAGAAGATAAAACCATGATACGGCTGGAAGCGATACCCTACTGGAAATGGAAAGACCTCAAGTTTCGATTCAACCTGGATGACGACTATCAACAGACTGGTGTATCGAGCAAGCGTGAAGCCTTACTTGATCTTCCGATACTTAAAATGGCTAAAACGAAACTTTCAGGCGGGGTGCAGCAGATAAATGCTCCTGGGCAGACGAGGCTTGCCGGGCTGGTGCAGGCGGATACGCAGCCGTCACGCTATCTCACTATTAAAACTGATTTCAAAGTGAGAGATGGAAGTATTCAGGGCCAGGCTCCTGATCCAGACGCGGTCAACACCTATAATATGAAAGCCTCACTTTCACCATGGAAAAGGCTCCAGTTGGTTGGCGGCTATTCGCGAAATCCTGAAGGTTCTGATGGGGTCATTCGGAAAGCAGATGCACGTACATTCGGGCTGGAAACCGACATCGGTTCGTTCCATGTGCGCGGTAACTATGGCATTGAAGATAAGTATCTATCGTTAGAATCTACGAATACTATGGAACTGGGGCTGGATGTGCATCTCACTCCCTGGGATATACTTAGCAGCGGACTGCAGACTAAATATTCACTAGCGAACAGCTTAATGTCATCGAGCACTTACCTGGTAGCCTATAAGCATAAACTTGGGCAGTTTTTCGACTTAACCTTGAGTGGAGAGATGACTTTGAACTCAATGAATGGCGCGCTGCAGAACGATCAGACCGAAATGAAAGCCAATGCCTCATTCGGTCTCCACTTCTAAGCAGCTTCAGGCAGATCGAGAAGATAGTCGGTGGGTGTAATGTTTTCTCCTGTCACATTAGGAAGCATAAAATTGGCCACGACATCGCGAATTCTTTGCACGCCCTCTGAAATTCGATGCAGCCTGATCAACATATCCTCATTATCAAAGCTTTCTCCACTAAATTGTTTTCGAATTTTGCGTTTCAAGCCTTCCGTAGTGACTGCAATCACAAAAAGCGGGTTGTTCATATCATGCTGGAGTACGGCTGCTGCTCTTTCGAAGTCATTGGCAGTAATGAAGCTTTTTGTTGGCAATGAATATGTGATGCATCGTGCTTTGAAAGCCGCAGCCAGTTAAGAGCGCGAACCCCCGTGCGTATTCGTGAGGTGAGTTCGAATATAGCGATCGGTTGCACGAGGTAATCGTCTGGCTCGGTTACCCTGCCAATATCCACAATATCTGCATCCTTATCCGTAATTAGTATAAAATGGCATGTTGGAATAGCTATATTCGATTTGAGCTGCTGGCAGAGCGTAAGCCCATCTAAACCAGGCATCTCCATCTGGGATATCACTATATCTGGAGCTAGTTTCATCGCCACTTCGTAGGCCGAAATCCCATCTGCCGTAACCTGTACTAGATACCCCAGCTCGATCAGTGGATGTGCCAGGCAGTCGCGGACTAACGGATCGTTACACGCGATGAGTATAACAGGCATGGGGGATTTAGACTTCAACAGGGCTTTCTCCGGAATAGTTTCAATATTATTAATTATATCAAATTGGGATTCAAGCACTAATATTGTCGGTTGATTTGCTAGAAGAGTTTCAGGGGAATACGACAGAATTCTGCGATATTTAAGTGAAGTCCTTATGACTAACATCAACATCGTAAATTGATTCACGTTGCTTGGTAGTATGGGCAGTAGCTATTTTGCTGAAATCTTGATAGCGTCCTTTGAAACGATTTAATCAAAATTGAGAGTTTTTTTGATTTAACCACGAATTGCTCTAATTTACGCGAAGAGATACTGCCGAATAATGGTTGCTGAGCGCCGGATGCATCATTCAGGCATACGTGGTTTGCGCCACTTCGACCAACCGCGCTTCGGGCCAGGAAGTTCAGTTGATTCATATCGTTTTCTACGCGTAACAAACTGGCGATACGTGTGTTCGCTCTCCTGTGATTTAGCACTTCGTACGACAAAATCGCCTTCAGGAGCATAGCAGGCTATAGTTACTTCGGGGTATGAATCGTCGTAATCTTCTGGCATTTCAAATGCATTTGTCGGAACGGATCGGCTCTGATATCTAAGATCAATACTCCATCGTATGGTATCGGTGGTGTTGGGTGTGGAGCAGTGCGGAGTGAGGTTAGTTAAAAGCAGGGCGCCTCCCATCGGTACTGGCACCGTAATCGCATGTTTAGGAGGCAAAGGCAGATCCCTATTCTGTACCGCAAGATAGCCATTCGGCCCACCCCATTTGTGTTTTACCACCCCCGCCCGATGAGCGCGAGGAAGCACCTGAAGGCATCCATTTTCTACGGTTGCATCTACCAATGGAATCCATACAGTCACGATCAATGAACTGTCGCAGTGTGGAGCAAAATAACCTGAGTCTTGATGCCAGGGAATTACTCCACGGCCCAGACCTGGAACCTTGGGGCGGATTCTATAGACGCTGGACGCCACTATCTCCGGGCCGACGAGGCTCTCCATCGCGGATAGAAGCGCGGGATGGCGTATGATATTAAACATCTGTTTGCCGGTATGCTGACCTCCGCCCTTTCCTTCGATATCCGAAAGAAACTGTTTTTGAAGCTCGGGATGATCCGCCATCAGACGCGTGAGCCGTGTTTCGAACGGCTCATTTTCATAGATTTCGGTCAGTTTCCCCTCCTGCAATAGAAGATTTGCCGACTTGTCGATAATTCCCGCAATTTCACGACGCAGAGGGTTGAGCGAGCTGGGTCGAAAAAGGTCTGGAATCATCACATAGCCTTCTTCAAGGAAGAAATCGACCTCTGATTTTGTAAGACCAAAACGTTTTTCCTTCATTCGAAACCACCTTCATCTGGAATACTGGCATAACTCATTGAATACTGTAGCTATTCCCCACATATCCGTCTAAAACCTCTTAACATATGCGCCGACAATACTACATAAGAATTTTGATTAATTGAAATAAGGCGCCAAAGCAGCATGGAATTAAAGAATATTGAAATCAAAATATCTCGGGGCACAAATCTGCCTATACTCCCGAGTGTTGTCACCGAAATTCTTACACTCATGGATAATCCGAACGCTTCTGGGAAAGACTATGAGCGAGTAATGCTGCAAGACGCCGCGCTTGCATCCAAGATACTCCGAGCGGCAAACTCATCTTACTATGGAGGGAGCGGGAATATAACCACCCTTCAGCGAGCGGTAAGTCAGCTGGGAGCGAACGCTATTCGGTCGATATGCCTTACCGTATCTTTCCAATCAGCACTGCCTGTAAAGGAGTTAGGAAACAAATTCAACGTCAAAAACTTCTGGCAGCATAGTCTGGCTGTAGCCTGTGGGGCAAAGATATTGGCATGCCTTCGCCACGATCATCTGGCAGAAGAGGCGTATATTGCTGGCCTTATGCACGATATTGGCAAACTGGCGCTCTGTCTATATCTTCCAGAGGAAGCGGCGCAAATCTATGATATGATGGATAAGAAGAAGATCTCACAGTATGAAGCAGAAGATGAGTATTTGGAAGTGACTCATCAGGAGATGGGCCTGTTAGCCGCTCAGAGCTGGTCTCTTCCGGAGATATATCACGGACCGATTGCGCATCATCACACCCCGACCAGTGATATCTTGGAAATTGACCCGCTAACCGCCTATGTTCATATCTCGAATGCAATTGCTTACGAAATAGGAGTTGGCTACGCGGAAGCAGGCACGATGAACGGAATGGATCCGCAGGTGAAGGAGTTTCTGGAAATTTCTGAGGAACAGTACGATCCTGTACGTACCGCCGTAGCACAGGCTGTTAGCCGTATGAGTGATCAGATGGGTTTGTAGGCTGCTTGCCTGCTGCGGCGAGGTTGTTTATTCGCTGAGACAGTGCATTTACGCTGCTTGGAAGTTACCGACATATCGAATAAGTTTTCTTTCACCAGAGCTTTCCGCAAAATTCTCCTTGCGCGATGCAGCCTGGAGCGTACGGTACCGATAGCGCATTGCATTGAATCCGCTATCTCCTGATAAGACATCTCTTCAATATCGGAATGTACAATGGTTGATCTATACTCAGTTGTTAGTCCTGCCAGTGCTTTTTGCAGTGAATCTTCCATTACTGAATGTATTAGTATCTGCTCTGGATTGAGATCGGGAGATGCCAGATCGTAACTCAGCTCACGACCGCCATCTTCGTTTATGAGAGGCGTATCGAGCGAATAGATTTTCACTCTTTTCCTGCGGCGCTGTATGTCGATTACTCTATTTGTGATAATTCTGAATAACCAGGATTCGAATGATTTATTTTGATCATACGAGGCGATACTGTGCCATGCCCGCACATATGCATCCTGTGTGACATCCTCAGCATCCGTGGAGTTTCCCGTGAGGCGAAATGCTAGATTGTACGCACGGCGTTGTGTAACCATGTAAAGACGTTCAAATTCAGTTTGCGAGGTTATTGGAAGCAGTGTAGATGCCATGTTACTTAGTCCTCAGCTTCGCAGCCATTAAGTCTTTATCCTGACTATTATTATGGACTGCTGTAGAGGTGTTCAGCATTATGGAAAAGCATGGTTTTTACCATGAAATCCATAGTCTTCAACCTGTTGCATTCCCCAGTGTTGGGTTTTACCCTCATCCCCAAGTCGTACCCTCATCCCCGGAGCCCTCATCCCCCCGACCCCCTTCTCCCAAAAACAGGAGAAGGGGGAGATTAACCTCACCCCCAGCCCCCTCTCCCGTCTTGCTCGATAGCTCACAAAGGAGAGGGGGTGATTTAAACAAGAATCTCAGCCCATACAGGGAGCTTCCAGCGACTGGAGATGGGCTTTGCAATTCCAGACCGGTACTTTAGTGCCGCGTCTAACTGGAAATCGGCTTCAACATGAAGCCATATCGAAAGATGAACACAGTACAGTGCTGATTACAAAAAGCGTTTTCGGAGTTCGTCTGTTTTATGGATAGTGACATAGTGGCGAGTATCGATGGAGAGAAGATCGGTCTTTCGAAATGAGACCATGACCTGATTGACACGCTCCCGTGAGGCTCCTACGAGATCAGAGATGTCGCTTTGGGTCAGCCGAATAGGAATTAATATGGAACTGTCCGGCTGAGCAACTCCGTAGAGCTCCGCAAACTCCACCAATTGGCGTGCGACACGCCCAAAAACATCCTGGGTGCAGTGTGCCTGGATACGCACATTGGCCAGACGGATTCTGCGAGCAAGCAGCCTTAAAAGATTGCGGGTGAAATGTGGTGAGGTATCGAGCAGAGAATTGAAAATAGACCTGTCCATGGATAGCAGCGTAGAAGCTTCCTGAGTGACCACATCTGCTGAACGATGCGAACTATCGATCATACTCATCTCGCCAAAGGTATCCCCGGCAGCAAGCAGGGCAATGAACACTTCGCTTCCATCACTCAGAAATGCAGAGACCTTGACAGTTCCCTCAAGAATAACATAGAATGTTTCACCGGGGTCGTCCTGATGCAGAATTGCTTCCCCGGACTTAAACTTACGCAACCTTGCATGAGATAGAGTCTGCTCCATCTGTTCACGGGGCATCCCTTTGAAAAGAGGAATTGCTCCAAGTTGTCGGTTTTCCATAAGAGCGCACTTTCTGCAAAACTCAATTCAAGCTGACATGATTATAATCGCCCGTTAGTTAGTTGTCAAGTGAAACAGGTTTTTTGATTGAAGGAGAGAAAAATGCCCGAAGAGATAGAGATTGAGACGAGTGAGTTACAAGAGACTATCGAAGAGATGCGAGAGGAGCGCCTCGAACGGCAGGAAGAAGAAAAGCGTTCGGGGTGGCTCAAATACATCTCACTGACCACAGCCATGCTTGCTGTGGTGGCGGCGGTAGGTGCTCTCTATTCTGGCAGCCTCGTCAATGAAGCGCTGCTGGAGAAAAATAAGGCTGTACTTCTCCAGGCGCAGGCTTCGGATAAATGGACATACTATCAGGCAAAAGGCCTCAAGAGTAATGGCGCCAGCCAGACCGCAGATCTGCTGGCTGTCAACCCAGCACAGGCAGCTGCAGCAGAGAAGTGGAGAAAGGAATCTGCGCGATATAAAGCAGACCAGGAAAGTATTAAAAAAGAAGCCGAAGAGCTAGAGAAGCAGCGCGATGAGAAAGGAGTGGAAGCAGAACATTTTATGCACCACCACCATCTATTCGCGTACTGTGTCACTTTCACTCAAGTGGCAATCGCACTCTCAGCAGTGGCTGCACTGACTAAGCGAAAACCGGTCTGGTATTTCAGTATGCTGGCTGGTGTCTTCGGGCTGGGATATTTCGTCTACGGATTTCTAGCTAAAGCCTCTCCACCAGAAAAACCAGAAATTAGTATGGAAAAGAAAGTTGGTAAGGCGAAAGCCGAACCGTCTAAAGAAGGTGAACCTGAAAAACCCAAAGCGGAATAATATTAAGATACGGCCTGCCTCATAACGAAAACAAAGATAAATAAACGCAAAGGAAAAAAAGAGTTCGATGGTGAATAGTAGGGCACTGTAAGCTAAATTAATCTGATTAAGGAACAAGACTATGGCACATCTTTTCAGAATGCCTCAACTAGGTTCGACTATGGAAGAAGGGACTATTCTGCGATGGCTTAAGCAGGAAGGTGATAAAGTCAAGGCTGGCGAGATCCTGCTGGAGATAGAAACCGACAAGGCCAGTATGGAAGTGGAGTCCGAAATCGATGGCATAGTACGAAAGATTCTTCATGCCGAGAACGCTATCGTTCCGATCACTCAGCCCATCGCGATCATCGGAACCACCGACGAGAATATTGAAGGGCTTCTGAATGAATTGGGTGGGAATACATCCTCAGTGGTGTCTGCCGCTGTATCCTCTGCTAGTACGTCAGAGTTAGTTCCGCAAATTACCAGTGTTTCGCCTGAGATGCTTGAGTTGGGGGGCAAGATCGCTATTTCGCCGCGTGCTAGGCGGCTGGCGGATAGCAATGGAGTGGCAGTTTCGGCATTAGCTGGACGTGGAACCGGGCCAGATGGCAGAATTATTGAGAAAGATATTCGCGCCTATCTGGCATCGGATAGTACAGAACCGACTCTTTCTGATGTGTATGGTCTCAAGACCAGGTCAACTCCGCTGGCCGCTAGAATCGCGGACGACCTGGGTGTCGATCTTGGTCAGCTCTCTACTGGCCTGCCTGGAAGCAGAGTGCGGAGCGAAGACGTGCTGCGCCTTGCTCAAACCAACCGACAGCCTGCTGTCACCGCTGCACCAAATGAGACAGCGATCATCAAAATGAGCGGGATGCGCAAGCGCATCGCAGATAATATTGTGAAATCCTCATTTTCGGCTCCGCACGTCACTCTCACGCTGGAAGTCGATATGACGGAAGCTGCTGCGTTCCGAGCAAAACTACTACCTGAAATAGAGAAAGTTTATGGTGTTCGAATATCCTATACGGATATCATTGTCAAAGCTGTCGCCAGAGCGCTAAATGATCATCCTATTATGAACGCTGCACTCATTGGCGATGAGATTCATCAGTATGCGCATAAAAATATTGGGGTTGCTGTGGCGCTTGACGAGGGGCTCATTGTTCCAGTAATAAAAGATGTCACCTCAAAAACTCTGGGAACGATATCCTCCGAATTCAAACAGATGGTTGAGAGAGCACGAACAGGCAAATTCACTCCTGACGATCTTTCTGGTGGAACGTTCAGCATTTCTAATCTAGGTGGTTTTGGGATCGATGTTTTCGACCCTGTCATTAACCCGCCACAAGCAGGAATTCTGGGAGTTTGCCGCATTGCTGAGAAGCCCGTGGTTCGAGAAAAGCAGGTTGTCATTCGTTCGATGATGAATCTCTGCCTTTCATTCGATCATAGAGTGCTCGATGGCGCCCCTGCTGCCCGATTCCTGCAGCGAGTTCAGGAGCTCCTCGAGTGTCCTCTTTTAATTCTGGTATAGCATAATCAGAGATCGAAATGCTGAAATACACCTCACCCCAACCCCTCTCCCGAGCGTTCGTTCCTCACTGGGAGAGGGGCGAATGCTTGGTTAAGTCACTCCCTTCTCTCTCCGAGGAACGAGGGAATCAGGGAGAAGCGCCGGGGATGAGGTAGAATCTTCCTGCATGGGCTGAAATTCGCAATTCGAATCTCCCCCTTCTCCTGTTTTTGGGAGAAGGGGGTCGGGGGGATGAGGGCTCCGGGATGATGATAAAACCTGGGGTGAGGTTACATTCGTGCAGGATTTACGGGCGACTTTAGTTAAATATACGAGTTGTAATCTAAGTTTATAGGATTGAGGTTGTTGATTTTGAAATCCTCCGTTAAACCTTTGATTGAAGATGCGGTTGATGTGGATAAAGCATCTTCAAATATTCCTGTTCGGCAGAATATGGTAACCCCGAAGGCAGTCTGCACCGCGCTAATTTTAATTCCCCTGAACGCATACTGGGTTATCAAGATGGAGGCCATCCGCTACTCTGGCCACCCCACAACCATCTCTCTATTCTTCAACGTAGTCTTCATACTCGCTTCACTTATATTAATAAATGGGATCATCAAGCGCACTGTTCCTAAGTTCGCATACAGTCCAGGAGAGATGCTCACGGTCTATATTATGCTGGCGCTATCATCTGCTATCGCCGGCCACGATATGATCGAAGTGCTCACCCCGATGCTCTCTCATGCCACTTATTTTGCCCGGCCAGAAAATGGATGGGCATCCGATATTTTGCCCTACCTACCTAAATGGCTGATTGTATCCGATACTCAAGCGCTTCGTGAGTTTTATACTGGCACAGGCAGCCTCTACTCATCAAATAACTTTCACGCATGGCTGACTCCTGTGCTTTGCTGGAGCGGATTCCTGACTCTGCTGGGATTTGTGATGCTGTGCCTGAACACCCTTTTACGACGACAGTGGACAGAGAGTGAAAAACTCTCGTACCCTCTGGTTCTGTTACCTGTCGAGATGGTAAATCCCAAAACTCAGCTCTTCAAGACGAAACTCTTCTGGGGTGGAGTAGCTCTTGCTGCTGTTTTAGAAATATGGAACGGAATGGCTTATCTGTATCCATCCCTCCCAATGCTGCCTCTGAAATTTGCTGGATCAGGCCAAGATCTGAGTTCTTCTCTTACATCGCGACCCTGGAATGCCATTGGGTGGACTCCCGTTGCCATCTACCCGTTCGGAATAGCGCTAGGAATGCTTCTTCCCACGGATCTTCTTTTTTCTGCCTGGTTTTTTGCCTGGGTGTGGAGACTTGAGCGCGTATTCGGAGCTGCAAGCGGATATGGCGATGTACCGGGTTTTCCGTATGTGGAGGAGCAGTCGTTTGGAGCTTATATCGGCCTTGCCATTTTCGCGCTCTGGATAAGCCGAAATCACTTCGTTAAAATATGGGAAGGGATGCGAGATCGTTCGATCAATTTGAACGACTCTCATGAGCCTCTGCCGTACAGAGTGGCAGTTCTAGGAGTTGCAGCAGGCTCATTGGCGATCTTCTTTTTCTGTAAAATGGCGGGAATGTCGCCATTTATGATCATCTCATTTTTCCTGATCTACTTCACACTTGCCATCGCCATCACCCGTATGAGAGCGGAATTGGGGCCGCCGGCGCACGATCTGCATCATAGCGGTCCAGACAGCATTCTAACATCCATTCAGAGATCAGACCATATTTCACACAACGACCTCGCCATGTTTTCACTGTTTAATGGCTTCAACCGCGCCTACCGTTCGCACCCTATGCCCGTTCAGCTCGAAGGGTTCAAGATGGCAGAAAGAGTGAACGCGAAGTACCGGCCACTCTTTTTTGCCATGCTTCTGGCAATTGGATTCGGCGCGATCAGCGCATTCTGGGCCGACCTCGATCAGAGCTACAGACTGGGCGCCGCTGGAAAGATTGCCCCGCCAAACGTGCAGCTCATTTTTGGTACAGAACCCTGGGATCGGATGCACGGCTGGCTGAAAACACCTACCTCCCCACAACAGCAGTTCAATGTCAAAGGTGCCATTCTGGTAGGGTTCGCCATCACCATGTTGCTCAATTCACTAAGAATACGAATCGGATGGTTTCCGTTCCATCCGGTCGGTTATGCGGTATCCGGTTCGTGGTCTATGAATCTTTTGTGGCTTCCTCTGCTCATCGCCTGGATAATCAAAAGTGTACTGCTCCGATACGGAGGCCTGAAAGCATATCGAGATGCGCTCCCATTTTTTCTTGGCGTCATCCTCGGAGAGTGCGTCATCGGAAGTCTATGGATGCTGATTGGAATACTTTTCAATATCCCCACTTACGCCTTCTGGCCATAAATCGGCCCTCATCCCCCGACCCCTTCTCCCAAAAACAGGAGAAGGGGAGATTTAATTGGAAGCTTAAAACATCGCTTAAGGCAATAAACGGCCTGTCTGGAAGGCCTGCGGCCAGCAGTCCTTCGATCGGGGATTCCATTCACTACAATCCAGCCCATGGGCGGAACCTCAGCGACATGAGATGGGCTTTGCAAATCTAGACCGGTACTTTAGTGCCGCGGAATTAATCCGGCGTATAAATGGAAATATTTGCAATTTAGCTCCCCTTCTCCTGTTTTTGGGAGAAGGGGTCGGGGGATGAGGGCTATGCGAAGAGAGCTTCGAGTGCGTGTTCATGTGCGGATTTGAACTGTTCGTTATAAAGGTTTTGATACACTCCAGGGCGGACGACTAACTCGTTATGCGTCCCAATATCCACAATACGCCCGCCATCCACCACGATAATTCTGTCCGCATTCATAATCGTTGACAGCCTGTGTGCAATCACAAAACTGGTTCGGCCTCGCATCAGACGTTCAAGAGCTCCCTGGACGTTTGCTTCGGTTTTGCTGTCGAGGGCGGAAGTGGCATCGTCCAGAATGAGGATTTTTGGATTTGTGAGGGTAGCCCTTGCGATGCTCATACGCTGCTTCTGACCAACCGAAAGCTTAATTCCGTCTTCACCTATCTTAGTATCGTAGCTGTGTGGCAGATTCATCACGAACTCATGCAAGTCAGCATTTTTAGCTGCCCGGATAATATCAAGGTCGGATGCATCATGAAAGCCATATTTGATATTTTCGCGAAGTGTAACCGAGAAAAGCAGGCTCTCCTGACTTACAATACCGATCTGCCTTCTAACAGATTCCAAGCGTACCTGACGAAGATCCACGCCATCGATGAGAATTTCACCTTCATTAACATCATAGAAACGCGCAATGAGATTAACTAACGTTGTTTTTCCCGCTCCAGATGGGCCAACAATAGCAATTATTTCGCCCGGATGAACATCCAGGCTGATATCCTTCAGTACGGGATTTTTAGCATCGTAGCCAAAAGTGACATTTTTAAAAGTGACTGCACCCTGCATGTGCCGAATTGCAATCGCATTTGGTGCGTCCACGATTTCGGGTCGGGTATCCAGAGTTTCAAATACCCGATCGATTGCCGCACCCGCCCATTGCAGCGTAACGTTGAAATCCACAAGTCGCACTGCAGGATCGTAAAGTGATGCAATCCAGCCATTGAACGCAAGAAGTTCCCCAATCCTCATTTCGCGATGCAGGATGAGCGTGCCTCCGTACCAGAGCACCATGCCAGTTCCCACTGCTCGTATAGTCTGCGCGATTGCTCCCAGCTTTCTGTTCAGGCGCATCTGTTTCAGATCGAGTTCGAAGTTCGCTTTCACCGTATTCATAAAGCTATCTGTCTCGTACCCTTCCCGTACAAATGCTTTTACTACATTGATGCCTGCCAGTTTTTCCTGCAGCGCCCCCAGCATGATATCCCAGCGTTCTCGAAGTTCTTCACTGATCGGCCGGATATGTCGAATAAACAGTTTGTAGTTGACTACATAGAGCGGAATAATGAGAATAGAAACTACTGCC
>JANXSG010000216.1 GCA_025352825.1 Chthonomonadaceae bacterium
ATACCGCCTCACCACATGGAAGCCGAACAGGCTGTATTAGGATCGATGCTGATAGAACAGGCCGCTGTCGAGAAGGCGGCTGAAATTCTCAAGCCCGACGATTTCTATCGCGAAGCACATCGACACATTTTTGAAGCGATCATGGCGATTGCCGAACGAGATTCCCCCGTAGATCTTATCACAGTACCCGAGGAGCTTACAGCAAGAAACCAGATAGAGAATGTAGGAGGATTTCTTTACTTGCAGCAGCTGATGGATGCACCTTCTACAGCAGCCAATATAGCAACCTACGCAAAAATGGTAGAAGAGAAGGCCATTCTGAGAAAGCTTCTCGATGCTGGCACTCGCATACAAGGGTTGGCCTATACTGAATTTGAAACAGTAGATGATGCTGTCGATAGGGCTGAGAGAATCGTATTCGAAGTAGGTCAGCGGCGGATGGGGCAGTTTTTTTTCCACATTAAACCACTGCTGCACGAAGAGTTCGACCGGATCGAAAAGCGTTATGAAAATCAAAACGTTTTCACAGGCAGAGAGACCCCTTTCACAAGTCTAAACTGGATGACTTCAGGGCTGCAGCCAAACGATCTTGTGATTATTGCTGGAAGACCATCGATGGGTAAAACAGCTTTAGCAGTGCAGATAGCGCAGTTCATCGCACTCCATGAAAATATTCCTGTTGCACTCTTCAGCTTAGAAATGTCTAAAGAACAGCTAGTGGCGCGCATGATCGGCTCTGAATCTCGGGTAGATATGAGTAAAATGAATAAGGGACAGCTTACCAACGACGATTGGATTCGTGTTGGGGAGGGTATAAGCCGCCTAGCAGAAGCTCCCATTTATATCGACGATACTCCTGATGTATCTGCAATGGAGATTCGGACCAAGTGCCGGAGGCTCAAGGCGGAGCATGGTCTTGGATTTATCATGATAGACTACCTTCAGCTCATGCGATCGCATAGGAGAACAGAGAATAGAAATCAGGAGATATCCGAGATAGCAAGAGCGTGTAAAGGCCTGGCGAGAGAACTGAAAGTACCTGTGGTGGTACTTTCACAGTTATCTCGTGCGGTAGAATCTCGGACTGATAAACGACCGATGCTTTCTGATCTACGGGAAAGCGGTGCGATCGAGGCCGAAGCAGACCTCGTCATGTTTATCTATCGTGAAAATTATTACAAAATGAAAGAAGCTACCGAACGAGGGGAAGAGGCTTCTGGCAACACTGCCTCTCCAACGGATATCGAAGAAGCGGAAATCATCGTTGCAAAGCAGCGAAATGGCCCCACAGGCAGGGCAATCGTAGGATTCATACCTGCATTTGTCCGTTTTGAAAATATCGATCGATCTCATCGTGGTTTAGAGGATTAAGCATGAAAATATTAGTCGTAGGAGGAGGAGGGCGTGAACACGCTCTCGTCTGGAAAATAGCACAGAGTCCTCTTGTGTCGAAAGTATATTGTGCTCCTGGAAATCCTGGTATCAGCAAATTAGCCGAATGCGTAGATATTAGTTCGGACAATCTTGAAGAGCTAGCTGAGTTTGCCGCTCTGGAACATATAGATTTCACCGTGGTTGGACCAGAAGCGCCTCTGATTGCTGGAATTGTCGATGTATTCGAATGCCGGGGGCTTAAAATATTTGGCCCATCCCCTGATCCAGCCCGAATTGAGGGCAGCAAAGTTTTCGCGAAGAAACTGATGCAGACTTCGGGAATTCCCACCGCTGATTTCTGGATTTGCGATTCACTCACGGTTGCACGTGCACGAACTGCAGATTACTATGGAATTCATGGCAAAGATGCCAGGATCGTCATTAAAGCAGATGGACTTGCTGCTGGTAAAGGAGTTGTTGTTGCCGCGAGTCTGGAGGAAGCAGAGGATGCCCTTCAGAAATTCATGAGCGATCGCATTTTTGGCTCCGCTGGTGATGTAGTGGTCATCGAAGAGTGCCTCATAGGTGAAGAAGCATCTATTATCGCAATAACGGATGGTGAGACTGTACGCCCACTAATTCCCTCCCAGGATCATAAAAGGGCGTACGATGGAGATTTGGGGCCAAATACGGGTGGCATGGGAGCATATGCGCCAGTGCCCATAATTCCGCTGGATACGGTCGACATCGCAGTAGAACAGATTTTGAAACCCGCTGTCGCTGCTATACGAGGACTTGGAATACCCTATCGAGGATTCCTATATGCAGGAATCATGGTGACAAAAGATGGCCTCAAAACAATCGAATTCAACTGCCGACTAGGTGATCCTGAAACTCAGACGATTCTACCCCTCCTCGAAAGCGACATTGTACCCATTCTCATCCGAGCCACGGAGTGCACCCTCGAGCAGGCTGAAATTAAATGGAGAGATGCTTCCTCAGTCTGTATTACGGCAGCGTCGGGGGGATATCCTGGGATTTTTCAATCCGGAAAAGTTATCTCAGGTTTGGAGCAGGCATCCGAACGAGAAGGATGCGTGGTTTTCCACGCGGGAACAAAAGAGAAAGATGGAAATATTCTCACCGCGGGTGGAAGAGTATTAAGTGTCACAGCAGTTGGGGCTGATTTGGAAGAAGCTTCCATACATGCATACGGAGCTATGAGTGACATCTACTTTGAAGGAATGCATTTTCGAAAAGATATTGCCGCGCGTGCGCTTCAGAGCGACTCGACGAAGGTATAATTTATATACGGTTTTAACAATCGTTGATTTACCCGACGGAGAAATAAGATAATGCCCACATTAGAGCGGGAATATACCCTTCCCAAACTACAAAACATAGACGATATCGCAGATAAAGTATATCGAAATGAAAGACTCAGCTTCGAAGATGGATTGCGATTGTTTCACCACCACAACCTACCCGAACTAGGGATGCTGGCAAACCATGTGCGTGAAAGGCTGCACCCTGAAACGAATCATCTTGTAACCTACATTGTTGGAAGAAATATCAACTATACCAATGTATGCTGGGTTCGCTGTAAGTTCTGCGCTTTCTATAGAGTGCCAGGCCATGAGGAAGGGTATACGCTTTCGCGAAAGCAGATTTTCGATAAGATACAGCAGATGATTGATAGAGGTGGTATTGAACTCTTAATGCAGGGTGGACTAAACCCTAAGCTCAAAATTGAGTGGTACGAGGATCTCCTCCATGCGATCAAAGAGAAATTCGGCGCCTACGGAATTATCAATCATGCTTTCTCACCAGCTGAACTGATCTATATAGCCAAAATAAGTAAACTAAGCCTTGCAGAGATGTTCGCACGCTTGAAAACCGCCGGCCTGGACAGTGTTCCTGGAGGAGGAGCAGAGATCCTTACCGACCGTGTACGCGAAAGTATCTCTCCATACAAAGATACCGCAGAAGAGTGGCTTGAGTGTATGCGAGAAGCACATAAAGCAGGCCTGAAAAGTACGGTAACGATGATGTATGGTTCGGTAGATACTGTTGAAGACCGCATTGAACACTTAATTAAATCTCGCGATCTTCAAGATGAAACAGCGGGATTTACTGCTTTTATTCCCTGGTCGTTCCAGCCAGATGGAACGGAACTATCGATAGAACGTGCTTCATCATTTGACTACCTCCGAACCTTGGCAATTAGCCGACTGATGCTGGATAACATTCCCCACATGCAGGCTAGCTGGGTAACACAGGGGCCAAAAGTGGCGCAGGTTGCCCTGCGATACGGCTTGAACGATTTCGGAAGCACCATGATGGAAGAAAATGTAGTTTCTGCTGCGGGATGCGCATTCACCATGCCTATAGAGGAGATGGAAAGGCTGATAACCGAAGCCAGATACCAGCCTATGCGCAGAACCACTCAGTATCAGTTGCTGCCAAATGGAGTACCTGATGGCAGCCCGCTGCTGAATGTTTAGATGTTTTCTTAGAAACTCAGTTTTCGGTACACCTGAAAGAACACATCTCCACCCTTACGTGTGCCAGGCGTCCAGGTAGGATAGTTTTTACCGTTATTACGACGCCAGTTCATAGCTAGAATCCACTCAGGAGTCAGCGTGTACCTGGCTCCGAGTGTAATTTGCTTCGACATAAACTCATCAGAACCAGGTTTAAACTGCTCCACACGTGCCACCAGAGTCATTTTTTCGTATTTTGGCAGACGATAATAAGCGTCAAGGTACCAGCCATTCAGGTTATCCCCAGCTAGTTTCCCAAGCATATACTCTCCTCGCAGCACCAGGCGCGGCAGTGTATATCGAATATCCAACCCAGACACGTGTGTAACCTGCTCGCCTGGAGAGTGAAAATCAGTCGAAGACGATCCTGCCCAGTGGCTTAATCCTAAAATAGTATTTCCACGATACAACTGCACTCTAGCGTCGACACCTCTTGTATTGTTGAGATTGTTCCAGACTCCAGAAGACTGCCCCCCAAAAACAGCCACTTCACCTTGTATTTGAGATGAGCCTCCGCCAAATCGAACACCAGGTACGCCCCAATTAACCGACTGCAGAGCGTAATCTCCACGGACCAACGGATAGTCGATCAGACCTGATGTATAAGTTTCCTGGCTATTGTACAGGCCAAATGGCAAGCGCACTATTCCAAGCTGCAGGCGTTCACCCGATCTCCAACTCTTTTCTAGTGCAGCTTCCTGAGTAATGTCGTGCTTTACTTTTCTGCCAAATCCATTAATGATATACGCATTATTCTGCGAGTGTGCATAATTGAAATGCAGGCCATCCATCAGTTTCGCTCTAAAACCAAAAGTACCTTCGTAAATTCCAGCTTGAGAAGTGCCTGTTGATGCAATGCGTGATCGCATATCCAGATCGATGTTGAATTTTATGGATCGATTTTCATCTGCACTGCCATCTGAAGCTGTGCTAACAAGAATGAAAATTGATACTAAACAGGATAAAATCCGTTTCATTATATCGCCTCCTTCGTGTTCATTCCACAAATCCTAGTATATTTAACATGCTGATTCAAGCAGTTGAACAGTGTCTTTTTGATAAATTATGGTGAAAGTGACAGCTTTATATGGAATGAGATTCTGTGTTGAAAAATCCAGCAACTGCTGAAACGGAGGTTGATATGAATAAAATCTTGATACTATTTTCTGGACTATGCCTTTGCCTGGCAGTTCCTGACTTTGCAGCTGACTTAGATGGAGGAGCAGTACTCCCAAATAAGAGGCCAGCATGCAATGCTGTCGTCTTTCTGGAAGGATCAAAAAAATCTGATCCGATGGGGAAAGCAGTGCTTGATCAACGAGATAAAGCATTTTCGCCACATGTTAGTGTCGTAACCGTGGGCACGACCGTTGAGTTTCCCAACAACGATACTGTTTTTCACAATGTTTTTGCCTATTTCGATGCGAAGAAATTCGATTTAGGAATGTATCCTCGCGGCGCTTCAAAGAAAGTCACTTTCGAAAAGTCTGGCCCGGTTACAATACTATGTAATGTTCATTCTGAAATGAGCGCTTATATTATGGTTGTAGACACACCATATCGAGCTATTACCGACAAGCTGGGTAAATTTCACATTTCCAATATTCCGCCGGGTACATATACTCTAAAAACCTGGCATGAGAGCGGAGCTGTTAGTAAACAGTCAATTGAAATTAAAGATAAAAATCCCAATGTCTCAATAGCTCTTTCACGGAAATAGTTGCAGCCATGAGATTTTCACTTAAAACAAAGATATTAGTCTGGTTTGCTGGAATGGTCACCATTTTAGCGGTGACTGTTCTGGTAGGTTTGGCAGTATATACAAGCCGCGAGATTAATCGTGCGGTACGAAATGACGTGCATACCGCCAGCAAAGTCCTTGCTCAATTCATCCATGAGCGTAGTCAGTCACTGCGCGATCAATCTCAGCTTTTGGCCAGACAACCAGCTCTCATGATGCGATTGCTGGGGAGGGGTGATCAGTCTAAACCAGACTTTGCTACCGTCACCGACAGCCTCAAAGAGTGGCTCAGTCAGATGCATGCCGATGGCGCAGAGATGACAGACCAGGATGGGCGTGTCGTTGGTAATACGGACGGCAGCAGTGGTCATGGCGTCGATTATTCGAAGGAAGCAGGAGTTGCTGCTGCTCTGAATGGAAGCTTATGGAGCGGAGTGAGTGTCCAGAACGGGAAGCTTATGCTTGTTGTTACTGTTCCTGTAGTTGAGCCCGTCAGTAAGTATGTCCGCGGTACTTTTACCACCTACAGTGCTATCGATTCTCATGTCGCGGAGGATCTCAAAGGTTCCGTAGGAAGTGATGTAGCATTTGTAAATAATGGATCGGTAGTAGGCAGCTCTACTTCGCTGCCGATGCGTATTCCTACGCCACAAGTTACCCCCAGAGTTGTTGTCTTGAACAAAATGACCTATTTCGTACTGTATGGTACTCTCCCTGATACCGATCAGAAGTCGGGCTTAGGATTCGTGCTACTGCGCTCATATGCTCCCGCAATGGCGATACATAATCGCCTCAGAAAAGGCTTTATAGTCACTTCCATCGCTGCTCTCATGCTGGCAATTGCAGCGGGATTAATTGTCGCTGGAGGTATCACTCGACCCCTTGATGGATTAGTTGATGCCGCCAGAACTGTTCGTGAAGGTGAATGGCCAGAAGACATATCCATTTCGAGATCGGATGAGATCGGACTTCTGCAGTCTGTATTCAACGAGATGACCACGGCAATGCGAGCCAGTCAGGAAAGACTTCTCTCACTCATAGATTGCGATCCGTTGACAGGTCTTGATAACCATCGACGTTTCCAGGAGAGGCTCGGACAAGAGGCTGCCCGATGTACAGGATCGAGAGAAGCGCTCACAATTGTCATTTTCGACATAGATCATTTCCAGGAATTCAACCAGAAGTTTGGGCACGCTGCTGGTGATGATGCGTTGAAAAGGATTGCTCAACTGCTGCTAAGCTGTATGCCTGAAATAGGAATCGCTGCCAGGTACGGTGGTGAGGAGTTTGTGGCGCTGCTCCCCCAACATACCCTGGATCAGGGCGAAGAGTTTGCTGAGAAAATTCGTAAGCTCTGCTTCGACAGCGCGGAAGATAATCATGAGATGCGGTTATCACTGAGCGCTGGGTGTGCCGAGATTGGAACTAGCTACACTCAAGCAGACGAGTTGATACTTGCCGCAGAGCTTGCCCTTTCTTCTGCAAAACAGTTAGGAAGAAATCGAGTTAGTCGTTTTGACAGCCTGCCAGGTGCTGATGAAAATGGCGATCCTTATCAGCTTCATAAGTTTCTACAGGATAGCAGCTTTGCCACTATACAGGCTCTGGCAGCTGCGGTAGATGCTAAAGACCCTTACACGCAAGGCCATTCACAGCGTGTGGCAGAATACGCTTCCGCACTCGCAAAATATATAAAGCTGTCTCAAGTGGAGATTGAGTTAATATATACTACCGGAACGCTTCATGATGTTGGCAAAATTGGAGTGCCAGACGCTATACTGAAGAAACCTGGCAGATTGGACGATGATGAACGTGCCGTGATGGAAACGCATCCTGTATTAGGAGAAGTCATCATTAAAAAGGCGCCCCAACTAGCATCCACACTGCCGGGGGTGCGGCACCATCACGAAAGATGGGATGGAAAAGGATATCCAGACAGATTGGCAGGAGAAGAAATTCCCTACATAGCAAGAATACTAGCGGTAGCAGATACTTTTGATGCCATGACCAGTGATCGCCCATATCGCAAAGGAATGGCTTGGGAAATTGCACTCTCCGAGATTAGCAAAAGTGCTGGCACTCAATTCGAGCCTACTCTGGCAAATGCATTCGTCACGATGCTGGAAGCTGTACCATTGTCGAAGGCGGCATGATACTTATTTTTCGTGAATCGTGATGTGAGATTTTCTTGAAGATAAGTGTATGCTCATTACCTCTCCAGTTGGATTAAGGGATTTGCGTAATGATTTAAGATCGATCGATTTCCCTTCAGTCCAAATTATTCTCTGATTCAAAGATACAGTTGGCATGATAAATTTCGCAAAGGATAACTCAACATCAGCAGATGATTTACGCGGAATTTCGACTTCGATTTCGGTCGTTTGCCCCGAATGGCTCCAGGCCACATCAATATTTCCATGAGGCGTTGGGACAGAACCTTTTGCCCAATCAAGATCACAAATCTGAGGCGCAATAACGATATTGTCAAAACCAGGAGTAGCAGGTTTCACGCCTAATATTACGGAAGACATCTGTATCAGGGGCGTGGCTATCCAACCATGGCTAAGATCCCCTGTATCCCACATCTCCCGAAATGTTTTGGTATCTTCCACAATTTTCCAGCGTCGCATCTGTGTTAACCCATATTTTTCAAAGAGCCCTGCATGTCTAATAGCATCCAGCACGAAATGCATGAAATATGGCTGGCAGTTAAGCGGATTCTGTTTCACAACTTTCTCAATAATTTCGCTTTGAGCATTTTGGGGAGCCAGGTCATAAAGTACTGCGAGCGTATTTACATGGGGACTAAATGTCTCTATGTCTCTATCTGCGGGAAGCCATTCGCCTGGTGTAATCGATGTCTGAAACGGTTTCCCGTCCCTGTACAAACCTTTAGCTTCATCCCACAATTCCTTATTGAAGGCTGTCTTGATTGCTTCTCTTCTTTGACGATACGTACGTACGAGTCCCCTGTCGCCACACAGATCGGCCACACGAGACGCATCCATTAAAGCTCTGTAGTAGAAAGCTGAAATGTACCCCTGCCCAATGACAGCAGGTGGATGGTGGCATTCAAAACCTGCGATCGTCACCCAGTCCATAAACATATAGTTTGGCGCTTCTGATATAAGGCCGTTTCGTCCTTTGAATGTGTCCCAGGCGCTTAGCAGTCCTTTGACTGTGGGTGATAGTTCTTTGATTAATTCTCTATCTCCCGTATAGTCGTAGTAGTTAAGCAGTGTTTGCAGCCAGAGAAGAGCGTAACTCGTATGAAAATTTCGATAGTTGCAGGCTTGTAGAATGTGTGCGAATTTGCGAAGATCCTGACGGGCAAGCCGGGGATTATCAAAGCAGTAATAACTGGCTAAATCTTCGATAAGATAGTCGCCTGGATCACTTATCGGTTCCTGGTGGTGAGGTGAATCCAGGTGATGGGTTTGCAGGCAGATCTGCGTTGCCCAGCGACAAGATTCCCATATTTTATTCAATTCGGGATCACTGCAGGCAAACTTACCCTTATACTCGAGCGGCTGTGAGGTAAATACTGCGCTAATATTCTGAATTTCAATAGGCGTTGTGATTCCACTGACATCAATATTAATTACTGAGAAACTGTCGAAAAACGGCAGTTCAAAATACTGTATGCCATCTCGGAGTTCCATCCGTACAGTACGATTATAACCGGGAGCATTGCGTTCATTGGGCATAATCGATATGGATGCGCCCGCAGAACCCTTTACCTTAAAGCCAACAAATGCGCTCAGCACACGATCGTATCTGAGTGTGAAACTGCCGTTGCTCGTAACTATTACTTTCTGGCCGCCTTTGAAGGGATGCTCCGAGCATTGCACACCGCCGGTAACTCTTGTTACTCCCATTGCTGGATAAGGCACTTCCATGGAAGGTGGAATTTCGCTCGCATCGAATAGTGGCCAGTGATTATTTACGATGCTGCATGCAGGCCATGAATCCGATATAAAATCTTGAGACTGCCAGCCGATTGGTTCCTTCTTTGCATCGTAGATTATTCCGCCGGCGTGTTGGCCAGTTGATTCTACGATCCAGTTACCATTGTGCAGATAATCTCCTTGAACTGCCTGCCATGTATTATCTGATTTGATTTTCTGAGTTACACCGTCCGACTGAACATCCGCCTCAAATATAAATCCTCTATGGCCGGTAGATGTCTCATTCCCAGTCAGTATCTCACTAATAACCTCAGCAGCGATAATATTCTTTCCAGCATGAAAAAGAGTTGTCAAAACCCTGAAGTCATGCAGCCAGTGCCCTGTAGCAGTCCCGCTATAGTCCCGCCCGATATCTGCCGGTCCTCTAGATGCCAGCTTACCATTAATCCATAGGCGATACCGAACATCTGCACTCATCCACGCCGTTACTGTATCCGGGTTGGACGATAGATCCACTTCTTTTCGAAATAACGCCACAAATGGCTTCTGGTGAATATAGCTTTCCTCATTCAGCCATATCCATTTAGATTCGATTGGAGTTTGTTTTTTTCCATTGTTCAGGAACCTATAACCGATGGCTTCAACGCCGTTTGGAGTGATTCTCCCCTTGATTCCAGGAGTATTTATCGGCCCTCTGGTATCGATGATAGCTGACAGGCAAGCTGCCTGCATGAACATCAGAATCATCATCGACAGAGGCATAGTGAATAATTGAAACTTCACGAATAGTCTCCAACAGTTTACTTAAGAATACTAGGTCTACTTATACAGTGGACCAAATGTGGCGCAGGCATTAAAATCTGCAGCCTGAGGTTCCAGTCCTCCGAAACGAGCCCAGACACTTGGCCGGAATATACGATCGGTGGGCACGTTGTGCATATCTACTGGAATTCGAAGTATGGATGCCAGCGTGATAAGATCGCCTCCGATATGCCCATAACTGATCGCGCCATGGTTAGCCCCCCAGTTGTTCATAACTGAATAGACATCCGCGAACGGGCCATCTTCAGTTATGTTCGGTACGAACCAGGTGGTCGGCCACGTTGGATTGGTACGTGCATCCAGTGTATTATGGACGCTCTCTGGAAGATCGACGGTATAACCTTCAGCAATTTGCAGAACCGGCCCGAGTCTCTTGACCAGATTGATACGGAACATAGTCACCGGCATCTCCCCTGTTGTGAGAAAATCTGTTGAGTATCCCCCACCCCGGAAATATTCTAGAATTCCTGTGCACCACTTCGTCGCATCCATGCAGTTCCCAGCCTCTTCGCGAGTAATATCCCAGAATGGTTTCAACGCAGGGCTGCCATTAATTTGTTGTTGACCAGTCCAATCAAGGGCGGCGGGACCGGAATTGATAAGGTGTATAATGCCATCTTTAGCTTTGCCGGATAGCTGATGATTAGTGACTCGTTTAACAGCCGTGGGACTCCAGTAAGTTCGAACGTCAGCAAAAAGCTGTGCGGTTCCTGTCAGCAGGTTCCCAAAAAGCATGGATACCCCGTTCATACAGTCGTTCTCGGTAGCTACCATGAATGGCTGGCGAATACCATTCCAATCGAAAGAAGTTGTAAGAATTGCTTCCAGGAAATCACCATTGGGGAAATGATCTGTCCAGTGCCTCTGCCCTTGAAAACCACCAGCAATCGCATTGTGCCCTTCCGCCTCTTCAATAAACCCAAGCTCTGTAAGTCGTGGGTTTCCAATCATAAGGTCACGCGCGATAATTGCCATTTTCACACAGAACTCCCAATCGGCATCCTTCTGAGCACGTGTCCTCTGTTTCGGGACGGGATTCAGGTCGGCTCCTTCCGGGCAGTTTTCACGAGTCCATTTCAGCGCTTTTTCGTACTCAACTTTATCATAAATTCCTTCATCTATCCGACGGACAAACTCTGTCATATCAACAGTTTCAGAACGCATTCCTAAGTATTCCTGGAAGAAATCTTGATCGACTATCGAACCTGCAATCCCCATCGATACACCACCCATAGCCAAGTAGGAAGCACCTTTCATTGAGGCGGTAGCGAGGCCAGCCCTTGCGAACTGAAGCAGCTTCTGCTTCACATCTTCCGGAATCGTGCCATCGCCTGTATCCTGTACATCTTGTCCGTAGATTCCGAATGCTGGAAGCCCTTTCTGGCTATGACCGGCAAGCGCCGCCGCAAGATAGACTGCTCCGGGACGTTCGGTGCCATTGAACCCCCAGATCGCTTTTGGGATAGTAGGATCCATATCCATTGTTTCAGAGCCATAACACCAGCAAGGAGTGACAGTGAGGGAAACGCCCACGCCTTCGCGCGCAAACTTTTCAGCACACTTGGCCGACTCTGATACACCGCCAATACACGTCTCCGCTATCACACACTCAACTGGAAGTCCGCAGGCATGCCGCATATTTTCCGTGAGCAGCTTGGCTGTTGCTTGCGCCATCGCCATAACCTGTCCTTCAAGAGATTCGCGTACACCTCCATATCGCCCATCAATTGTCGGTCGGATTCCTATTTTGGGGAGTGAACCTCTCAGTCTATTCACAGGAGCATTTAAGTTTAAACTGGAAATATCAGCCACGATATTATGTATCCTTTCAAAATCCATTAATGAGTCTTTCGATTGATGATCATATAAATTCCGCGACAACCATAATAATTCCTGTGTCAAATTGATCTAGGAACAATTGAAATATGTAATAATTCTAATTCGCTTAGACGGATTATTTGATGTAACAGCCAGATTCTATTTGTTTATATCTGGGGACAGTCTCTACAGCAATAGCAAAACCCGCCGGCTGGCATAAGAATAAAGTGAGGACTAGTGGTACTAGAATACATGGTAACTGCTGGCGTAAGGAGTTTCTCCAGAATTCAAAGCGATACTGATTCGTACTTCGGTGCATACAGATCAGGTAGTCCCAATGCCCCGCTTCCAATAAATTTTCTCTAGGTGCTGCAATCGTGTGTGCCACGTCTTAATAAGTCAATTTCAAGCAAATTGGTATCACTTTGTAAAATCTGCTGCTGTTTGTCTAAATACTCTTTTCGTCCCTTGCTTCCTGGCGCCTTGTTAGCATAACTGAGCACTTCGATCAAAGTAACTCCTTGCTTTGGACTACGGACTCGTCTCACTTCGATGAATCCTTCTTTAATTTCAGATGGAAACACACTAATCACTTCCGGCATATCTCCGCGTTCCAAAACTGCTGTCCCACTTACAAATGGATTGCGTGAGGTTGTTAAGTGTTCTAGCAAAGCTACATCGGGATAGATATTATGTTTGGGCACACCAATATATACTCGCTCATCTATTCGGACTCTGGTGGCAGTAACGTGTTTAGGGTTTCCGCAATTAAACTGATTAGTTCGTGATGCACCCCACGCCAAATTATTGAATCTTCCAAATAAGGATCCATACCTGGAAACGGACTCGGCATCTGCTTCACCCCTTTAATATCCTTCATTATATATATACTGGCGTTCAAAAGAACTAAAAGGAGCACCTGTATGGTGCTCCTCTATTATATAGCAGGTTGATGATTTTTTGCTACTTATCGCGTTCTGCAGCTCCCTGTAGGGTTGCCTGCGCAGCGGCCAATCGTGCGATCGGCACACGGAACGGTGAACATGATACGTAGTTTAATCCGATTTTGTGGCAGAAGATGACACTGGCTGCTTCGCCGCCATGCTCTCCGCAGATACCTAATTTGATATTCGGGCGAACTTTCTGAGCCTCTGCAACCGCCAGTTTCATCAACCGTCCTACACCCACCTGATCGATGGTATCGAAAGGGTCATGTGTGAGGATTTTCTGTTCTAGATACGGCACCAGGAACTTACCCGCATCGTCTCGGGAGAAACCGAACGTCATCTGAGTTAGATCGTTGGTACCGAAACTGAAGAACTGTGCATACTCTGCCAGTTGATCCGCAACCAAACATGCTCGGGGAATCTCAATCATCGTTCCAAACATGTAGTCCAGCTCGATGCCAGCTTCATCGATTACCTGTTTAGCCACCGCTTCCAGATTAGTTTGAACCGTTTTAAGTTCGTTCACGTGGCCAACCAGCGGAATCATGATCTCCGGATGTACTTCAAGACCACGTTTTTTTACTGCGACCGCAGCCTGCAGAATGGCACGGGTCTGCATACGCACGATACCAGGGAAGACGATTGAGAGGCGGCATCCACGCAGTCCCATCATCGGGTTTGCTTCGCGCATACCAGCGACTGCTTCCATCAGAGTCTCTTTTTTGGCAAGCTCTGCCGGATTGTTTCCCTTGATTCGCAGCTCTGTTACTTCCACAAGAAGATCGTCGTAAGAAGGTAGGAACTCGTGAAGTGGTGGATCGATTAGCCGGATAGTAACAGGCTTTCCTGCCATAACCTCGAAAATACCTTCAAAATCCTTCTGCTGGATCGGCAGCAGACGATTGAGCGCTGCTTCGCGTATGGCTTCATCTTCGGCCAGAATCATTTCCTGAACAATTGGAAGACGATCTTGCTCGAAGAACATGTGCTCAGTACGGCACAGGCCGATCCCTTCTGCACCCAGATCGATAGCCTGCTGCGCATCTCGTGGATTATCCGCATTAGTGCGGATCTTCAGAGTTCTGATACTGTCCGCCCAGGTCATCAGCTCGCTGAATGCACCGCTCACTTCAGGTGCGATGAGCTTAAGCCCACCCAGATAGACCGATCCAGAGGAACCATCCATCGTGATAATGTCGCCTTCACGAACCACCACATCTCCGACTGTGATAGTTTTATGCTCCGCACTTACTTTGAGACTCTCTGCGCCTGCGACGCAAGGAATTCCGAAACCACGAGCGACGACTGCAGCGTGCGAGGTCTTTCCTCCTCGTGCTGTTAGTACTCCCTGTGCAGCGAGCATACCGTGCACATCGTCCGGATTAGTCTCATCACGTACCAGAATCACTTTTTCACCGGCTCCGCCATGAACTCCGCGAAGGGAAGCCGTATCCGCATCGAATACGACCACTCCTACCGCAGCTCCCGGAGAAGCCGCGAGCCCGGTTGCAATCATCTGCGCTGATGAAAGCACTGCAGGATCGATGCGTGGGTGCAGCAGTTGATCTACATGGGAACTGGTGACCCGGTTGATTGCTTCTTCTTTGGTTATGAGGCCTTCGTGTACCATATCTACTGCGATCTGTACTGCGGATGGGCCTGTACGTTTACCTACGCGGCACTGAAGCATGAATAATTTGCCGTGCTCTATCGTGAACTCCAGATCCTGCATATCTTTGAAGTGGTTTTCAAGTGTTGCAGACATCTCGATGAACTGCTTGTAAACTTCCGCATTCTGTTTCTGAAGTTCAGAAATGGGTACAGGAGTTCGCACGCCTGCCACCACATCTTCACCCTGGGCGTTCATAAGATATTCGCCAAACATAGCGTTCTCGCCAGTCGACGGATCTCGGGTGAAGGCTACTCCGGTTCCACAGTCATCTCCGGCATTGCCGTAGACCATGCTTTGAATGTTCACTGCGGTGCCAATATCATCCGGAATTTTCTCAGTGCGTCGATAGACAATCGCTCTATCGGTATCCCACGAGCGGAACACCGCTTCTATGGCGAGAGATAGCTGTTCAAAAGGATCTGTAGGGAATTCTCTCCCAGCATGGGCTCGTACATGGGCAAGGAACAGTTCAGATACATTTTTAAGATCGTCCGCATCCAGTTCCAGGTCATTCGTTACGCCTTTTTTATCTTTGTACGCCTTGAATATTTTCTCGTCGAACTCGTGCTTACTCAGGCCAAAAGATACATCCGAGAACATCATGATAAATCGGCGGTAGGCATCGTATACAAAACGAGGGTTATTGGTTTCCGAGATCAATGCATCGATTGTAGTAGGATTGAGACCCAGATTAAGGACAGTATCCATCATCCCTGGCATAGAATATTTTGCCCCCGAACGCACCGAAACGAGCAGCGGCTTCTGGCTTCCGCCAAAATTTCGACCCATCTTTTTTTCAACAGCTATAACAGCTTGGTGTACTTCATCCATTAATCCATCAGGTAGTTTCTTGCCCGCAGCGTAGTACTCATTGCATGTCGATGTTGTGATCGTAAAACCAGGCGGAACAGGCAGTCCGATATTAGTCATTTCACATAGGTTGGCGCCCTTGCCACCCAGAAGATCACGCATGGACTTATCGCCTTCTTCAAACAGGTAGACTCTCTTGGTCATTGCGAACGGTTCTCCTTCTTTCATAGCATGGTAAATTGAATATTCCATGCACCAATGCTTCTATTTTCGATACTATTGTATTAAGTCGGTAAGGACATTTTGAACAACTGAACCGGAGTATTGTACCTTATTGTGGGGGGTTGGGTAAAGAGAGGGCTGTGACATAAAGGCACAATGATGAATGAAGATTCATTACGGATAGACTGAAGTATCAGCCGAAGAATATCATAGGAATTTACTTCTTCGATACCTTTTTCGAAGTGAATGTATAGCTGCCATTCGTCACCTGGTAATGTGTGCCAAAGGTGTCCTTACCGGAAAATGATACTCCAATAGATTGGGAGACTTTTGTACTTCCTTCGTAAATTTGACTATCCCAGCCAGCCGGAATGGTGACTTCAGCTCTGCATCCCAAGGGAATAACAGTATGCATTCGTAGATGATCGTTTTCTATGTTCCATTCACAAATGATCTCGCCACGTACACTAGCGTAATGGGAAGATGCAGATTTCAAATCTCCCATAATTTTGGGGTGGATAAGCACATGGTTGAATCCTACTGAATCTGATGCAGGAGCAATTCCACCCACAGTCTTCGTCATCCACTCATCTACAGAGCCGAACATCGGGTGATTCTGTGAAAATGTGCTGTCACTGCCTTCCCAATGTTCCCAAAGCGTAGTAGCTCCATTTTCGAGCATAAATCCCCATCCTGGAAATCTCTTTTGACTTACAATCTGGTAGGCAATATCTGCATAGCCGTTTTCTGAGAGGACTTCAAGCATATATTTCGTTCCAAATATTCCTGTCGTAAGATGGTTATTGTGATTGTGTATATCTTTAATGAGAAGATCGAGTGCTGACTTTTGTAACTCTTTCGGTACTAGATCAAGTGCGAGCACAAACGATTGGCAAGCCTGAGTGCCAATATCATACTGTGCAGTCCCTTTTTTGCAAAATCGCTTCTGGAAAGCGCTGTATATTCGCTCACCCATGTGAATATAGTGAGATGCATCCGCATGCTTGCCTAGAAGTACAGCCATTTTTTTGGCTAGTTGGACGTTCAGATAGTAGAATGCGGTAGCAGTAAGTTCCACGGGTTTGGGATCGAGACTCTCATGGTCAGATATATCTTGACTCAAGATATCACCCTTTGCAGTGCGCTCTAAAAGATCGACATATTTTTTCGCAAACGGATATCCCTGCCGAATGAGCTCAATATTTCCATAGTACTGATACATCTGCCATAGAAGTAGATTGTGAGCGACCCCCCATCCCATTGGCCCTGCGCCACCACCGAGTCCAGCATCCGCTATATCTACATAGGGCGCCGTCTCAGTAAAACCTCCGTTGGGGCGGACGGCATCTTCTAAATCGATTACAGATTTCGCATAGAAAGTGGACATATCAAAGTGCAGCATCGCCATTTCACTGGTAGCAGCAATATCACCGCCATAACCGAACCGTTCACGATGAGGGCAGTCCGACTGAACACTGAATAGGTTACTCAGAAATGTCCACTCAGTCGCAGTGTGTATCCGGTTAAGCAATTCATTGCTGGAAATGAAGCTCATTCCAGACTGAGAGACATCGGTGTTCATTCTATTGCCAACGATAGTTGGAAGATGTGGTATGCCTGGGAATCCGGTGATTTCCACGTATCGAAATCCATGCCAGGTGAAACGTGGAGTGTAGATTTCCAGTCCGCTACCTCTAAGAATATAGGTGTCTGTCTGGTATGCTTTTTCTGGCGCTCCCGGGCCTCCATTCCCATTCTTGATCTGGCCAGCAGCAGATGTATTTGCATTTAGAGTACCATCCGCATTTAATAACTCACCATATTTTAGAGTAACAGTGGCTCCCGCATTGCCCGATACATGGAGTGTTACAGTTCCCGCAAAATTTTGCCCCATGTCAAAGATGAACACTCCAGGTTTCACTTCTTTAACACTTTTCGGAAGTACTTTACGTGTCGTGCGAATGGGAGGAATAGAAATTGCATGAAGCTCTCCCACAGATTGTGTCGCAACGGCTGCTTGCAGCCAGCTTGAAGCATCAAAACTCAGCATATCCCAACCGTGCTGCTCTTTTCTAGCATCGAATAGTTCGCCCAGATAGATACTGTTCTTTAGAATTGGGCTCTCTGAAACACGCCAGCTCGAATCACTAACAACTCTCTTGTGTGTGCCATCCATATATTCAATTCGGAGTTCTAACAAGGCTCTAGGTTCCCCAATGGTTAGATGCTCGCGGAGATTCAGATGCCCCCACATACGAAGCGGTAAAGGGTTATACCAACCGTTTCCCAGAACTATTCCGACCGTATTCGTTCCTTGACTGAGAGATTTGGTGAGATCATAAGTGGTATAAAATATGCGCTTTGAAAAAGTTGTCCAGGGAGTTTCAAGTTCGTGATTCCCCACTTTCTTACCATTCACATGTATTTCGAAATATCCTAATCCAGCAGCATAGGCGACGGCTCGCTTGATTGACTTATTGATAACGAATTCTTTTCGAACCAGAGGAGCAGGGCGATCCAAATAGTATTCAGTCTCATCAATAATAGCTTTGCGAGGATATTTTATCCATTTTCCGTGCCAATCCGATGCCGCCAGCAGACCAGTCGTAAAGCAAGCAGACTTTGATTGATGTGAAGAATTACCATTTGAATCCCATATCTTCACACTCCAGTAAACTTTTTGATTAGATCGTAATGTTTTACCATGATAAGTAACATTAAGGCTTTCAGATGAATATACTTTTCCAGAATTCCAGAGATTAGCATGTTTACGTTTGAGTAAATTTAAGTTATCAGAGGCCACTATCTGATATGCGCTCTGCCGATCTCCTCGCACAGTTGATCTCAGTTTCCAGCTCATACGCGGATTAGGATTGTCAATACCTAATGGATTAGCAGTATATTCACATCTTATATCGCAAACAGCTATCTGTGAATTACATTCACCATCTATTTGCGTCACTATTAACAGACAAATTACGCATCCCCAAACCATTAACGTCCTCATGAACTCTCCATATGATTGTGAATTGAAATTGCAATTGATTACGATACCGATAAGCATAGCAGATATCCCTGCGATTTAATTCCTATATTATCTAATTTATAAATTAGATACATTATTTATAGAGGAGATGAGATAGAAATATCGAAATATCATATTGATTACTATTTCTATTGGAGGAAATATATTGAAATAGAATCCAAATAATTTGGAGGTTGTCCATGAGATTGGGTGGCCCGGTGATGCATAGAGTCGAATCTGCGCAGGAGTGGGTAATATGGCTCAATACAGAAGGATATCGTGCCGCGTACTGCCCTCTAACTGCTGAATCAGATGATTCTGAAGTGAAAGCGTACTCGACTGCAGCCTTTACAGCAGACATCGTAATCGCTGAGGTAGGTGCGTGGAGTAATCCACTTTCACCAGATATTAGTGAAAGCAAAAATGCCATCAATCACTGTATTGATCAGCTCGATCTTGCTGAGGGAATTGGTGCGAGGTGTTGTGTCAATATCTCCGGTTCGTGCAGTGATCAGTGGGACGGCCCGCATCCAGATAATTTAACTCAGCCAACTTTCGACAGAATTGTAGAAAATACACGCCTGATAATCGATGCCGTAAAACCAAAGCGAACTTCTTTCTCGCTGGATACGATGCCCTGGAGCTATCCGAATTCAGTCGAATGCTACGTGGATTTAATACGCGCTATTGATCGACCTCAATTCGCAGTCCATTTGGATCCTGTAAATTTGATCAATTCTCCTTCGAAGTACTATAAAAATGCTGATTTGATGCGCGAAGCATTTCAAAAACTCGGGCCTTATATTAGAAGCTGCCATGCAAAAGATATTCGACTTTCTGGCAAGATGACTGTCCATTTGGAAGAGGTTCGTCCAGGATTAGGCGAGTTGGACTATTCTGTTTTTCTCAAAGAACTGAAAAACTTGATAGAAACACTCCGCTCATGCTGGAACATCTATCAAGTGCGGAAGATTATCGTATGGCAGCGAAGTTCGTACGAAGTGTCGGGTCAGCACTCGACAGAGTTTGAATGCAGATCAGTTAAATTGCAATGAATTTGAAATCACCGGAGATAAAATAACTATGGAGCCTACTGTTCATCTCAGTCAAGACCAGATCGATTTCTATCATCAAAAAGGTTACCTTGAACTCGAATCTATATCAACTCCTGAGGAGATTTTATGGATGCAAGGTATCTATGATTCACTTTTCACTGCAAAAACAGGCAGAGAAGAGGGAAATCAATTTGATCTCGGCGGTACAGATGAGGAAGGAACGGAGGCAGTTCTACCACAAATTTTAAATCCCACAAAGTATGCACCAGAGCTGAAAGACGGGCTTTTTCGTGTCAATGCTGCCTCCATTGCACGCCAACTGCTTGGTGCAGAAGCTAAGTGGGGAGGTGACCACGCCATTTTTAAACCGGCTCGAATTGGAGCAGCCACTCCCTGGCATCAAGACGAAGCCTATTGGAACCCTATGATGGAATATAGCAGTTTTAGTCTCTGGCTGCCTTTACAGCCTGCTACTCTCGATAATGGCTGTATGCAGTTTATTCCCAACAGTCAGCTATTGGAAGTACTCCCGCACCACTGTATTAACAACGATCCACGAATTCATGGATTAGAAGTCGATTTTGCTGATGTCAGTTCCGCGGTTGCCTGCCCATTGCCTGCTGGAGGGTGCACAATCCATCACAATCGGACACTGCACTATGCCGGACCGAACCTCTCGAATATTCCCCGTAGAGCTCTCATTCTGGGATTTGGCGTTCCAGCAACAGAGCGGGCTCTACGCCGTGCTTTCCCATGGAATGACCTGAAACAGACACCCAGAGAGGCACGTGCTAAAGCGTCTGCGTCCTGATAAAATAGTGTTAGAAAATGTGATTAAACTGCCAATTAAGAAAAAATAAATAGTAGAGGTAATTGCAAAAGTCGGGACATACGCATATTTGAGACGTCACCCCCCGACCCCCTCTCCCAAAAACAGGAGAGGGGGAGCTTTAAATCGTTGGTCTTCACATACCATACAAGCAAGAGATGAGCTTATAGTGAGATCAAAACCTAATATAATACAGGCAAACCCATACTCAATTCTCCCCCTCTCCCGAAGCTTCGGGAGAGGGGGTCGGGAGACTGTCTCAGAAGTTGATCTAGCGTTCGTTTTTGCTGATGGA
>JANXSG010000256.1 GCA_025352825.1 Chthonomonadaceae bacterium
ATACCCCTTCTGATACCCTACGAAGCCGAACTGATGTTTGCTAATCCGGTTGATAGAAGCTACAAAAAATGATCAATCCCTTCCCTCATCCTGTGACCTCGTAATTATTACAGTTTTTATCTCTTCCCAAATTTAATATGCGTATATCCCCTTATCGGACGGGCCAATAGTGTAGAAGTGTCCACTGTTCAGCTTACTCGAAGGGTTAACCGCACATGCTTGATGCATCATTTGTGAATAACACTGAGCGGCAGTTATTCGTGGATATGAATGCGTTTTTTGCGAGTGTGGAGCAGCAGGAACGTCCCGAACTTCGCGGTAAGCCTATTATTGTATGCCCAATGATTACCGACAACACCTGCGCGATTGCCGCCTCCTACGAAGCTAAGAAACTCGGGATTAAGACCGGTACGGGAGTTAAAGAAGCGAAGCAGATTTGCCCCAGTGTAATCTTGGTAGAGTCTCGTCCCGATCTTTACGTGAAATACCATGATCGCCTTCATTGGATGATGCTTTAATGATTCTATCTAATAGTTTCTCAGACTTTTCAGTTGGATACCCAATACCAAATGAGTAGCTATTGAAATCAACCCAAAGATTATTCACTAACTCTTTATCACTTGCTGGTATAAGATATTCTGGTTTTCCAGTTGAAGGATTTGCTCTGACCTTTCCTTCAGCAATTGCATCATCAACTTTTTCTTTCAGCCATGCCCAGCATCTTCCTTTTGGCGGAAGAATACCAAATATCTCATATACAAGATTAGGTCGGGAATTGGTCCAATTTGGAGCATCCAATGAATGCCACCTATCTTCTCTTGAAACTGTAATGTAAACGGGATTATAAGATGCAGTCGAATTTTTTGCATATAGAAATAATGTATCAAATGCAGTATTAAATGATTTGATTGCAATTCCTTCAAGGTAATTTTTTCGCGTCTTAGATAGAATTATTTCATTTCTAAAATTACTACTACCAAATATTTCATCCATAACCAAGCGAATTAAACTGTTTACTCGCCAATCACAATGCACATATATACTGCCATCATAGGCCATTAAATCCCTCATCTGGATAAGCCGTTCATAGATCATGGAGATGAAGGAATCTGCACCTCTGCCCCACGTATCACGATAGGCGATTTCTTCTATGATTGAGGGTTTTTTCGTGAAGGTGTCATCACCGATTTCTATGTCCATGGAGAAGTCGGCGCCGACATCGAAGGGAGGATCGATATAGATGAGTTTGAGGCCGCCCTGCTTCTCTATCTCTTCGCGAAGCGGGCCGTTCTTCAGGCTGGAGAGGATGAGCTTGTTGTCGCCCCAGATCAGCTTGTTCGTCCAGCCTTTGAGCTGTCGGCCACGAGTATCGAGCGTGAAGAGATCCATCTGGGGAGAAGTCTCTGCCGGCTTTTCGGCGCGGGGTTCGTCCACCTGTTCGATGATCTGGAATGGCAGGACTATATTGCAGACCTCGCTGGTCTTGCCGTTCCATACAAGCTCCACTTCACGCTTATCCTCAAATAGCAGAAATCGGTACTTATCCGGCAATGGTTTCTCTGCATCGAGATGGCGGATGATATCCTGTTTTTCCTGATCAGTCAGTCGAGCCATGCATTAAATCTCTTCCTCGGAGTAATTTGTAAAGCTGGTGGAACCTTGCGACAATGTCTAATTCAACATGGTTATTAAAATGCGGAAATGAAAAAATAAACTGTTTCGAAATATTTGATGCAAAGTGAAATTGTAATCTGTGTAATCTGCGGATAAAACTAAAAACCTATCTTTACCGCAAAACTCGGTTCAAAGCTCAGATGCAATTTATCCGCAGATTATGCAGATTTCCGCAGATTATGTTTTCTGTTTAATGGCGACCAGATTGACTTAATAAATTTTCTTGGTAAATACAGTTCGGGCTATCTTCATCGAATTCCTGTAAATCGACTTGATAAAATTATATTTCCTACCATGCGGAAAGGACAAAGTGCAGTAACTGCGCTCTGCTATTCCACACCGGTATTTTCTTGCCGCGTCACTAAAGGAATAGAAACCTGGTAAGGTGAATATTAGCATACCGCACTGATAAATGCGATATGCTATCTTTGTTTATGGGGAGAAGTTTAGATGTCAAGATTTGATGGCCGGGGAAGCGGGCAGATGCGCCCTGCCAAAATAACACCAGGGTTTATGCCGAACGCGGAAGGTTCGTGCCTGATTGAGATGGGGAATACGCGTGTCATCTGCACCGCATCTGTCGAGGATAAAGTACCGCCATTCCTGAAAGGCCAGGATAAAGGCTGGGTAACCGCGGAGTACGGTATGCTTCCACGCGCTACGCATACGCGCACAATGCGTGAGACAAAAGGGGCGGGCGGACGAACTATGGAGATACAGCGCCTCATTGGGCGCAGTCTGCGTACAGTAGTAGAAATGCCAGTACTTGGGGAACGCACTATCTGGATCGACTGCGACGTGCTGCAGGCAGATGGCGGCACGCGATGTGCCTCTATCACCGGAGCCTACGTTGCGGTTGCACAAGCCTGCCAGGGTCTGTTAAACCGCAAGCTGATCACCCGCATGCCTATCATTGCGAAAGTCGCTGCCATCAGTGTGGGTGTTTTAGGTACCGACGAGCTCCTCGATCTATGCTATGAAGAAGATTCTAAAGCTGGCGTCGATATGAATGTAATTATGACAGACAAAGGCAGATACATCGAAGTGCAAGGAACCGCTGAGCAGACACCTTTTGACCGAGCGAGATTAAATCGACTCCTTGATATCGCACAGGTGGGGCTCGATCAGCTCTTTGCTCTGCAGGCATCAGCACTGGAAAAAGTCTCTTGACTTCGAATAATACACTTCTCATCGCCACCACCAACCCCAAAAAAGGCCGGGAGATGGAACAGATTCTGTCTTCCGCGGGTCTTAGTCTTGAACTGCGAACACTCATCAACTACCCCGATTACCCTGATGTGGAGGAGACAGGGGAGACGTTTGAAGAAAACGCCCTAATAAAAGCGAAGGCAGCATTCGAATATACCGGGCTAGCATGCATTGCGGATGATGGTGGGCTTTGCATCGATGCGCTGGGCGGTCAGCCAGGAGTGAAGTCCCGGCGTTTTCTTGGGGAGCACAGCTCGTTCCCCGTAAAGATGATGCACATTCTTGAGATGATGCAGGATGTAAAGGGTGTGGAACGGAGCTGCAGGTTCCAGTGTTGCGTCGCCTTAGTGATGCCTGAAAGAGAACCGTTTATTGCAAAAGGGATATGCGAAGGAGTGATTGCCGATGCCATGTCCGGAATGAATGGATTTGGTTACGACCCGATTTTCTACCTTCCCGAACTTCGTAAGCACATGGCGGAACTATCTCCTGATGAAAAGCACCGAATCAGCCATCGTGGCAAAGCGTTGGCACAGGCGGTGTTGTATCTAAAATCCATCCAGTTTGGCTAATCCACATAGATCTGATGAGGAAACATTGAACTCAGCTATCGCTCTGATTAAAAGAGGTTACAAATATCTTGTAAGAATATCAACTTCATTTTCAGAGCATCAGGGGAGTTTGATGGCCAGTGCATGCGCCTACTGCACTCTTTTATCGCTGGTTCCATTGCTCATTGTGGGAATATCTGTGCTTGGATATATTATGGGAGGCTCGAAAGAAACCCTCACAGAAGTAATGAAGGCGATCAGAGGGTACGTTCCCATCAGTCCGCTTTTTTTACAAAGCTCTTTAGAACGTGTACTAGCGGATCGCGAGTTGATTGGGTTCTTCGGAATAATCGGACTGATAGTATCGGCGCACCAGATATTCCTATCACTGATGCCTGCTATGAACCTTATCTGGAATGTGAAAGAAAAGCGTCACTGGTTTCGTCAGCGTATCATTGCTTTAACACTCACTCTCATCACCCTGATACTGCTCGGGGCAGATTTAGCCGTCTCCGCATTAATCGCGTATCTACATAGCATTCAAATCCCGTTATTAAATCAGAAGTTCGGTGATATGCTGGCCCGAATAGGAATTGATCTGCTTCCACCACTTATAACTGTCCTTCTTTGCGTCTATCTCTATCGCGTTCTGCCTAATAAACGAGTCCCCATTAAATCTGCCATAGTTGGGGCTGTTGTAGCTGCCGTCCTATGGGAATTCATCAAGATAGGATTTGGTATCTTTTTGCTGCATGTGCACAGTTATGACAGGCTTTACGGTTCCCTAAGCAGTTTAGTTATACTGGTGGTGTGGATGTACTATTCGATGGCAATTCTGCTTCTAGGGGCTGAGATTGCCGCAGACTACTCACATAAGCGTGGAGACAGAGTGGGAGAAGAGGTTATACCGGTTCTTCCGAGTCAGGTTTGAGATGGTGTTTTATCCACATTCCGGCTCCGGCTAATATTATCAAGCCAATGATTAAATCTGCCCCATGGAAATATTTCTTCAATTCTTCAAGATGAGAGGCGAACTGAATCCCGATATATGCCAGGAAATAGCACCAAGGAACCGACCCAATAAATGAAAGCGTGATAAAGGAACTAAAAGGCATTTTGGCAATTCCCGCAGGGAGCGAGATAAACGTCCGGACGACTGGAAGCAATCGTGCAATAAAGACAGCTGCAGGGCCGCTCTTTTCAAACCATTTTTCGGACATATGTACATCGCGCCTTTTCAGAAGGATGTATTTTCCATATTTAAGGATCCATTCACGCCCCCCAGTTGCCCCCACCCAGTAGGCGAGTGCCGAGCCGAGAGCGCACCCTAATGCACCTGCAAACGCAACCAGGTGAATATTCATGGGTGATCTGGGCGCTGCAAATGCCACGAGTGTGAGTGAACCAGCAAATGGCATAATCACTTCGCTAGGCAGGGGAATACAGGCGCTCTCAATCGCCATGAGAATTACAATTCCCATATATCCACCGCTGTTGATTACTCCCTGTATCCAGGTGCCTAACTGTGAGAGAATGTGTTCCAACTGGCTTTCCTTCCGGTGTTAACTGCGATACAGGGATATTTTTTCGCTTAGCGAACTGTCAATCGACTCCCAATCTATACCAGGTTGATCTGTATTACGAGGCAGTGGAGTACTTCTTCCGGCGCGCATATAGACATTCACAACGCGAGATATCATAACGTCTGGAGTAAATTGTCGGGCGTTTTTGAGTGCATTCTCACGCATGTATGCTTTAAGATTAGAATTTGATAGTATATCACACAAACGATCCATGTATGAATTGATATCACCTGCTGGTATTCGAAATCCATCAATTCCATCTGCGACATGCTCGGGAGCTCCGCCAGCATCTACCACCACACATGGTACTCCAGCCGCACGCGCTTCGCCTATAACAAGTCCTTGTGTTTCCGATGGGGATGGAAAACAGAAGACGTCTGCTGCCGCATACAGGCCATCCATCTTTATTCTGGGGGTTGGCCCCAGAAAACGAATGTTTGCAGAAATCTCCATATCTGCAGCCATACTTTCTAGCTCATCCGAATACGGGCCTCCTCCGGCAACCAGTAGTATCGCCTCCGGGAGAGTCTGAACCAGTCTCTTGAGCGCTTCGAACAGAAAAGATATATTTTTCTCTTTTGCAAGTCGGCCAGCATAGAGAAGGACGGGAGTGTGAGGGTGAATTGAAAGTTCTTCGCGAGTTTCTTTTCGCGCTTTCTCGCCCACCAAATCTTTGTCTGGAAGAGGTATTCCTGTCGGAATAATCTCAATTGGCCTGGTGACCCCGAGTGTAGTGAGAGCATCTGCAGCCACTTTCGAAGGGCATATAACTTCAGCACAACGATTGTAGTACCATTCGAGATAGTGCTGAATCATACTCTCAGTTACTGTTTCGGGGAGAAACGGGAGGTAGTGGCTGTACTGAGTGTACATAGTATGGAATGTAGAAATAAGTGGTACATCCCGACTTATAGCAAGGTTTGCTCCCGTGAGGCCAAGCACAAATGGAGTGTGGGTGTGTACCACATCCAGCCGAAGCCGGGTGAAATGCGTGGTGAGTGCAATGCGCGGAATAAACGGATAGGCTAAAGGGTATTCACGATTGAAAATAGATACAAATGAGGGGAAACGCATGACATTGAATTCTGGTTCCCGTTTCTGAAGATGCTCCGGCGCAAATACCCATACACGATGCCCTTGAGCACGCATTCCAGATATCAGAGTCAGCACGGAGGTTGACACCCCATTCTGAACTGGCTGGAAACTTTCAGAGAAGAGACCTATTCGAAGTGATGACTGGCACTCACTAACTGTTGTATCTGCGCTGGCCTGTTTCATAAAAATTAATGGTAAGTTATGGCTGTTTCTTGTTAGGAGTTACAGTATAAGCATGGCATCGCCAAATGAAAAAAAACGGTACCGGTATTCAACGGCTTCACGGTATGCTTGCATCATTAAATCATACCCGGCATATGATGCCACGAGCATTAGCAGCGTGGATCGCGGGAGATGAAAATTGGTAATCATGGCATCCACTGCCTTGAATTGATAGCCAGGAGTAATGAATAGACGTGTATCACCAAATCGGGCAGCAACGCGATCTCCACCTTTTATACTGACGTCAATCGCTGAGGATTCCAAAGTTCGCACCACTGTAGTTCCAACTGCGACTATGCGTCCAGCTGTGTCGTTCACAATATTTGCACACTCATGCGAAAGGCTGAATCTTTCGAAGTGCATCTCGTGTTTTTCAACTTCATCGACGCGAACAGGCCTAAAAGTTCCGATACCGACTTCCAATGTTAATTTTGCCAGAGCCACCTGATTTTCCTGCAGAGCAGCCAACATAGCTGGCGTGAAATGAAGCCCAGCCGTGGGCGCAGCCGCAGACCCGCCCTGATTTGCATAGACTGTCTGATATCTTTCCTCCTGATCGTGAGGAAGTGGGGAGTGGATATATGGTGGCAGTGGTGTTTCACCCCAGCCAGCGAGTAAATCTCTCGATTGAGCATCCGGAAGCTCTATTATTCGGCCCCCTGCCTCAGTGACACCTACTATTTTGGCAGTAAGGTTTATCCCTTCCCGATTATGGAGACCAATTATTTTTCCTGGGCGGAGAGATTTTCCGGGGCGTACAAGCGCTTCCCAGCTCTTCTCGCCTATGGGGTTTAGAAGAAAGACTTCAGCAGGCAGGCCATTTTCTCTTAATCCATGTAGTCGGCGTGCAGTGACCCGAGTATCATTTAAAACCAGTGTATCCCCTGCAACAATGTACTCTGGCAGATCGCTAAAATGTCTATGCTCAATACTTTGGTCGTTTCGGTGGATAACCAAAAGGCGCGAATCGCCTCTCGGGAGAGGTTCCTGAGCAATCAGTTCCTGAGGAAGGTAGTAGTCGAATAGTTCAGTACGCATTCATAAGCCAGCAGATATCAGTCGTATTCCCAAACACTGACAATAATCTCTCCATTTTCGATAGTTGTCTCAAAGGTTGGCAGCCCGTAACCGCCCACTGTAGTACAGTCGCCAGATTTCAAGTCGAACCTATACCCATGCCGGAGACATACAACTTGCCCCTGATCATCAACCGGGGCATCCTGCAAAGAGGCATTCTGATGCGGGCACAGGCTCCCTAATGCATAGTATTTTCCATCGTGGAAAAACACCGCACAAGAGCCTCCATCATCACCGAGTGGCAAAACCTTACCGCAGTCTTCGAGAATATCTCCAATTTTGGCGGCACTATAACGTGCTTTTCGCATAGTATTTTTTACCTAACCCCTTGCCCCTTCCCTGATTCCCTCGTACCTCGGAGGGAAGGGGAACCTTCAAAGTTACTATTTCTGTCTCCCCCTTCTCTAACGCAAACAGCTTTATCGTTTGTGTGGGCAGGGAAGGGGGATGGGGGGTTAGATAAATCATAACTATTCAACATGTGCATTCAATAAATCACCCACCAAGCTGACTCATATTCCTGCCAACCGGTGCATTTCCATCTTCCAGACGATGCTCAAACGGCTTGTGTCGTACGGTGAGTTCGAAGAGTGAAGCGATTTCTCCATCAGAAGCCCTAGAGCGTAAAGAGCTCCGTAAATCCACTTCCCCATCGGCCATCAGGCAGGGACGAAGCTGTCCATCGGCGGTGAGGCGCAAGCGATTACAGTTCACACAGATGTCATTCGTGAGCTGGCTGATAAAACTAATGGTTCCTTTCGCACCTGGAATACGATAAGATCGCGCGGGGCCGTTTGTGATGATCTCTGCAGGTTCGAGAATACCAAATCTATGTTCTATATTTGCTCTGGATTCAGAGGTAGGTACAAATGCGTTTCTCATCTGAGATGCATCCAGCTGCCCGGTCTGTTCGTTAGCAGAGGAAAGATGGAAGTTTTTACGAAAAGAGAGCGAATCGGTGTCGGCAAAAAGCTGAATAATATTTTTTGCTGCTGGTTTGATATCCACGGGAAAGAAACTGCTCATGAGGGATGTGATGGGTGAATCATCACCAGATGACCAGTTAATTGGCATTAGTTCAATAAACCGTATATCCCACTCTTTTTCAAGAGTTAACTTGGCAAAATCTACTACTTCATCCTCATTGTAGCCTCTCATCACGACGCAGTTAATTTTAATGGGCGTGAGGCCAAATCTTGAAGCGGCATCTATTCCCTTGAGCACTTCGTCCAGATTCCCCCGGCGAGCAATTCTTATGAACCTATCCTGCTGAAGCGTATCAAGGCTGACGTTCACTCTATTCAACCCACTTTTAGCAAAGGATTCGGCATATCGCTCGAGCAGCATTCCATTGGTTGTTATAGAAAGATCGCGAAGCCCAGGAATTGCTCCAATCTTCTGCATCAGAAGTTCGATATCTTTTCGGACGAGGGGCTCTCCTCCGGTTAAACGTACCTTGGTCATGCCTAGCGATACAGCAATTTTCACTAACCGTTCTATCTCTTCGTAGGTCAGTATGCTCTCTTTAGGTGCCACCGGGGCACCCTCTTCGGGCATACAGTAGACGCATCGAAAATTGCAGCGGTCAGTAACGCTTACCCTGAGATAGTCTATAGTTCGATTATAAGAATCGATTAGAGGCATTTTTCGAGCTTTCCATAATACACAGAGTGTTTTCCAGAACACAGAATACTTAATGGAATTCTGGATTAGCATTCAGTATTATACCTTGATTGGCATCAAGACATGTTCAAATTACCATCACGCCTGACTAGGATCTTCGAATATTTCTCCCCGGCGGATGAAGAGGGACTATGCGCAATTCAATATGTGTGAAAAAAAGGTGATCCATATTCGATTTAGTCGGAACTGAAATCATGAGTATTTATGAT
>JANXSG010000199.1 GCA_025352825.1 Chthonomonadaceae bacterium
GGCTACAAAGCCGGCGGAGACATCTGCATAGCACTCGATCCCGCCGCCACAGAACTCTTTGAAGATGGCAAATACCACCTCAAAGGCGAAGGCAAAGTACTCACCAGCGCCGAAATGGTCGATTACTATGCAAAATGGGTCGATAAATACCCGATAATAAGTATAGAAGACGGCCTGGCAGAAGACGACTGGGACGGCTGGAAACTGCTCACAGATAAAGTCGGCGGGCATGTGCAGCTCGTAGGCGACGATCTTTTCGTCACCAACACCACCCGATTAGAACGAGGGATCACCTCCGGCACCGCCAACTCTATTCTAATCAAAGTCAACCAGATCGGCACTCTTACCGAAACTTTGGATGCCATCGAGATGGCGAAAAAGGCTGGTTATACAGCCGTCGTCTCCCATCGTTCCGGCGAAACCGAAGACTCGACCATCGCCGATATCGTGGTAGCAACCAATGCCGGCCAGATCAAAACAGGCGCGCCCAACCGTTCGGACAGAGTTGCAAAGTATAATCAGCTTCTCCGAATCGAAGAAGAACTCGAGAGTTCGGCAGTCTTCCCAGGACGCAAGGCCTTCTATAATCTGAGATAAGTTTTTCATATCTGTCGGCCGCTGCGCGGCCGACAGATATGAAAAACTAAACAACATCGGAGCAGTATTTGCGTAGAACCAAAATAGTGTGCACCATCGGCCCATCCAGCTCCAAACGAACCGTCATCGAGCGCATGCTGCGTGCAGGAATGAACGTAGCCCGCCTGAACTTCTCGCATGGTACGCACGATAGTCATGCGGAAAGCATTCATAACCTCCGGGATCTCTCCCATAAAATGGGGATTCCGCTGGCTATCCTGCAGGATCTATCCGGCCCGAAAGTCCGGATAGGAAGTCTGCCTGTTCCTGTTCTCATGCTCAAGCGTGGTCAGGTTGTTGGTTTCTGCGCATCCGAATCGGTACAATATAACAACGAATGCCCTCTAATCCCTTTGCCAGTACCCGAACTTCTCGCCGCTCTGCATAAAGGGAATACCCTTCTTATAGATGACGGCACCATACAGATGCGAGTGGTGGGGAGAGATGGCGATTCAAGCGATCCGGAATCCATTGTATGGGCACGTTGTACTACCAACGGTGCTCTGAAGCCCCATAAAGGTGTCACCGCGTTGGGGCTGTCTTTTGCAGTTCCCGCAGTGACTGTAAAAGATCTGGAAGACCTGCGTTTCGGACTCTCCAATGGCGTCGATTGGGTTGCGGCATCTTATGTTCGCTCGGCAGAGGATATCACTCCACTGCGAAAAACGATGATCGAACAAGGAATTTCTGCTCCCATCATTGCAAAGATTGAGAAATTCGAAGCGGTACGCAATATTGAGAGTATTATCGCAGCGGTGGATGGAATAATGGTCGCCCGTGGCGATCTTGGAGTAGAGACACCGTTTGATGAAGTCCCGATCATCCAGAAACGGATCATCCTTCTCGCCAACCGTGCAGGGAAACCCGTTATCACTGCCACGCAGATGCTTGAAAGCATGATCTCCTGCCCGAGGCCGACCAGGGCGGAAGCCACGGATGTCGCCAACGCTATTCTGGATGGTACGGATGCGGTAATGCTTTCAGGCGAGACTGCATCAGGGCAGTACCCCGTGGAAACCATAAGCACCATGGCGAAAATTGCCGTAAAAGCAGAGGCTGCATTTTTCGATTCGATAAGTTACGCGCATCGCCTGACAGCTCCTAACAGTGTCACAGAGGCTGTCGCTAAAGCCGCCGGTCAGATAGCGGAACAGATTCGTGCGGATGCAATTCTCTGTGCCACTACAAGTGGCAGCACAGCTCTGAGAGTGGCCCAGCAGCGCCCTAAAGTCCGCATCGTTGCTGCTACCGAAAGTGCAGAGACCTACCGCAGACTTGCCCTATCATGGGGTGTGACTGCAGTGATGATACACGCCGTGAAATCGACTGACGATATGTTTGCGACAACTCTTGAGGCAGCCGAGAAAAATCGATTGATACAAAAAGGCAATACAGTTGTGCTGACTGCAGGAGTTCCAGTGAATAATCCAGGAACTACAAATCTCATCAAAGTGCATGTGGTAGGGGCGCCATTCTAAATCGACAATCAAGAGATTTTATGCAGCAACACTGAAGAGGTGAACTATTTCGAGCCGACGCAGAAAGAAAAATAACAGTTCTATATCCAGTACTCTGCGGAGTATAGTTCGAGTCCTGCTCGGGCTGTCTTTTTGCGTCTTCAGTATGTGGTTAGGCGTATCTGCGGCGCACCCGTTCTTGCATGGAGCGGCGATTAAAGCCGAAAATGATGCTACAGACAGAATGATCCACAGCATCAATATACAAAATCAAACTCTCACTCGAAATATCCACGCAATGGAAACCCCTGAAGGAATAGAAGCGGCGGGGCGAGCGCATGGTTACGCGTTTCCCAATGAGCATCGTTTAAATATACCCGAATAGCGACTCGTACGGGTTTCTGCAGGCTGCCTCTTCTATACTTTCTACACCTGAAACGAGTACTCCCCGATATGGCATGGGCACAAAACCTGGTTCTTTTTGGAGCTTCAGCGATTGCTGGGGCGGTAAACTCTGTGGCTGGCGGTGGAACTTTGCTCACGTTTCCTGCACTGATGTGGGCAGGGCAGCATGCTGTAGTTGCCAATGCAACCAGCACTGTTGCGCTCTGGCCAGGCCAGCTCAGCAGCCTCTTGGGATACAGAAAAGAGCTGGGAAGCAGCAGAAAAGTGATTCTGCTGTTGGCGCTGCCAAGTCTTGTGGGAGGTATTGCGGGTGCGCTGTTGCTTCTTCACACTCCCGAAAGTTCATTTATTCGTATCGTACCCTATCTGATCCTTCTTGCTACCGGTCTCTTCATGATGCAGGAGCCGCTTTCGAAGTTTCTTAAAACGAGAATCAATGCTGCTGAGAAGCAGTCCGATTTTAAGGATGTGGACGGTGAACTCAATAATTCGCCTACTTCTGAAACTTCCAGAATTGGGCCAGCAATCATGGTATTTCAGTTTATGGTGGCAATCTACGGAGGCTATTTTGGCGCTGGCATTGGTATTTTGATGCTGGCAACTCTCGGATTCATGGGTTTTTTGAACATTCATAGAATGAATGGGCTGAAAAACATCAACGGCCTCTGTATAAATCTAGCTGCTGCAATCCTGTTTATCTCGCGCGGTCTGGTCGACTGGCATCTGGCGCTCTTTATGGCCACTGGCTCAATTCTGGGAGGATATGGCGGGGCAGGAGCAGCCAGAAAAATTGGTCAGTCGAATGTGCGCAAACTCATTATTATAATCGGGCTGTCACTTGCAGTATCACTGTTAATGAAACACTGATAAATCCTAGGATATTTTAGACAGGATTAACTGGATTTACAGGATTGATGCTGCCTTTACCGAAGAATTGGTCAGCAAGAAATATCCTATTTACTCACGACTTAATCCTGTAAATCCTGTCTAAATAAAAATTCCATCTGTCACCTATTTATGGTAATCACATTAAGTACCGGATTATTTAAACAGACCCGCCGCACCTCCTGTGTGCCAGAATAGTATAGTTTCATCGGAACGATAATGACCTGATCGAACTGCCCCTAGCAGTGCAGCCATTGCCTTCCCAGTATAGACCGGATCCAATACAATCCCTTCTGTGACTGCCAGGATTCTAATAGCTTCCATACATTCAGGTGTTTCTAAACCATACGCATTGCCTGTATACCTTGATTCAAAGTGGAGATTTTTTGCGATCTGATTGCTGTCGATATTAAGCAGTTCGAAAGTCTCTCGAGTTAGCCTATCCACGGCGCGAATATAGGGTGAGCTATTTTCGATGTCAAGCGGGACTGGGTCTATCTCTACCCCGATTATTTTTGATTCCCATTTCGCTGAAGCAGCTCCCGCTATTATGCCTGCCTGAGTTCCACCGCTTCCCGAAGCAAAATAGATACCGGATATATCTATATCAGGCTGTGTGGATATCTGCCTTTGAAGTTCGAATACTGCTTTTACATATCCCAGGGACCCAACTGCAGTGGAGCCTCCCGTCGGGATACTATATACTCTCTTCCCCAAAGAGGAAAGCTGATTTTCCAGATCTCTCATCGTTCTTCTCAAAGCCTGTTCCCGTCGTGTTTCGTTATTCTGCATCGTAGTCCAGGAAATATTTGTGCCAGTGAGTGTATGCAGCAGTAGATTTCCAGTGGGATGGCTTTCAGAGCAGGGAGGATTTCCATACAGCACACAGTGCACATCAAAACCGAACTTACTTGCTGCCATTGCCGTCTGAAGAGCGTGGTTCGACTGTGCTGCCCCGCACGTAATGACGGTATCTGCATTTTTCGATTTGGCGTCCGACAGGAGATATCCCAACTTACGCGCTTTATTTCCTCCTAGAGCAAGCCCAGTCAGATCGTCTCTCTTAATAAGTATACGAGGTGCATCATTCCCCAGAGCACTCCTCAAACTATCCAGATAGTGCAAAGGAGTGGGAAGAAGAGCGGTAGGCAGTGGAATTAATGTGACCGGTGAAGACGCATCGTGAATCATAAAGTGTTCCTAAAAAAAGGTTGAAAGGTTCATAGGCTGGGATTAGTTTGATACTACGTAACTATTCAGCATGACGATTCGCCATAATCGAATACAGTGTGACTTCACTTTCAAATCGTCGAATCTGTAGACTAACTGAACTTCAAGACAAATTATTAGCCGCAAAAAAGCACAAAAAAACTATCTAGAATTTCTAAGCACAATAAATTGTTCAATAAGTGAGACTTTTGCAAAAGTCTCATAAAGTTTAAATCACTCTTCACGCCCTCACCCCCCATGAGGGCGGGTCAAAAGTCTTTCTGAAATTTTCGATTGAAAAAAATCGCTCTACAATGCCCATACAAGCGACGAAGATTATTTTAACGCTGATCTGCCATTGAAAAATAGCGACTTTTAGCCCGCTTACAGTCCGAAAGAGACTTTTGACCCACCCCCCATCCCCCTCTCCCAAAAACAGGAGAGGAGGTGACTATGACATGGGGTTTTCAATATTATATAGGGTTTTGATCTTATTATAAGCACATATCTCGCGAAATGGGAGATAGGAAACCAACGATTCAAAGCTCCCCCTCTACTGTTTTTGGGAGAGGGGGTCGGGGGGTGAGGGCTGGAATATGCGTTGCACTGACTTTTGCAATTACCTCAAGTATGTATGCAATAGTTACTTTGCGCATTATGTGCTTTTTTGCGGCTATTTTATCCTCACTGATATTGGCTATAAATACTTATTTTATTTGAATGCCCATGTAAATGACTGTGATTTGATTATGCTGAATAGTTTGATACTACATTATACTAGCCAAAAAAAGCCCCGGCATCTTCGTTGAAGCCGGGTTTGACCAAAGGAGGAAAATTCCGCCCAGGACATCAAAAATGAGGACGAGAAAGAAGGATACCTTCGCACATAATATATCATATAAATGCACGTGCTGTCAATATAAAATGCACAAAATGCGAAATATTTTCTTTTGAGCGCTTATCAACCGTAGCGATGCTTTTTTTTAGAACACTCTGCCTGCTTATGAATGCATCTAATTCTATCTGTACGCCAAGAATGCGTGGATATGCGAATATGCCATTCCATGCGTTTGTAGCTAAATTCTGCAATAATATAGGATAACTAGTGAAATATAGATTGTATTTATTTGCTTGCATAGGCTATAATTCTACTAGCGAAATAACAGGTATTAATTGCATCGAAAGGCAGGGAACAGCATGGCCATAACGGGGGATAAAAGACGCGGCAGAAGACCTGCGCTCGACCCAACAGATAGAAGGCGAATGGCAGCTCGTATTGCAAAAATGGTGCTGGTGGATCGTCTGGAACAGAAAGAAATTCTTCTCCAGCTTAAAAGATCAGAGCCCAGCCTGGCGCATATCGATGCGAGTACGGTCTCCAGATTATATCGCTTTGCTCTGGACACAGGGATTGTTCGAGTACATATCGATGAAAACGCTCCATTCAAGCCGGCGAGAGTGGAGACTCTTGAACGCGAGTTAGTTGCCGCGTATGAGCTCCAGTCCGCCATAGTAGCAGATACGACCGGGCACGACGAAACCCTGGAGAGCTCGCTGGCGGATGACCAGATGCATCAGGCACTGGGACAGCTCTGTGCAGACTATCTGGATACGATCGTCCGTCAAAATGAAATTGTTGCACTTTCATCAGGGCGTGCCGTTTTCTACTCTTGTGAAAGCCTGTTCAACAAGCATATTTTTGATAAAAGGAACGTTCGAGGAGTCAAGGTAGTTTCGATGAATGGCAACATTGCGGCCGAAGTGTGGAGTATGGAAAGCCCAGATGCTCGGCGCGCAATGGATGCTGATATTAGCGGAGCATGGCTTGCCCGTGCGTTTCCAGATGCACAGCTTATCCGATTAAGTTTACCTGTAGCGGTGAAATCACCGGATATGATTCAGGACTGGCTGGATGAAGGGCCAGGACGCTGGATATCCCCACAGGTGTGGAAGGATAAGCTAAAGCAGGGAGTCGCGAATACAGGCAAGCCAGATGATGATGAGGTCTATGTGCCTACGCTGGCGCTGGTAGGGATTGGCGGAGTACGGGCTAAGTCAGGACATCGCTTCATAGTAGGGCTTCACGAACCTATGCTAGGAAATCTACAGCCAGAACTGGGTAAAATGATCGACTTGATAGAGAGCCATACCGGAGAAGGACGCAATGGCGTTTCTTGTGCTGTAGGTGATCTGTGCAACCGGCTGTTTATAACACTAGCCGCAAAGAAAAATCTTCCCAAGATTGTGCTGATCGAACTGGAGAGCTACGTAAAATCTATTAATGAGAGATTACTCTCGATTACATTCGAACAGCTCTATATGGTTCCGAAGGTTGTGGTAGTGGCAGGCGGTGCTACCAAGGTAGATGCAATTCGATCCGTACTGGAATGGCAGGCAATGGGATGGGAGCAGCCAATAGTGCATGATCTCTGTACTGATAAAGAAACTGCCATACGATTACTAGAAGCGAAGCGAAATATCTCTCGAAGGGGATAATGAAATACTTGGTATCTCCCACGTAGGAGCTATGAGCTTTAGGTTTCACTGCACCATGGGTGCGTGCTTATTCGTAACACAGATTTTGGAGCCAGAACTTTTGATTTTGAAGAATAAAACACTATTGCGTTCATCTCTTTTTAAACTCTTATCAGCGATTGCGATTTCGTTACTTGGGACGGCTCCAATCTCTGCGACCGCATTGATTCAGCGTCGCGATACTTCTGCACATACTTTAACCAATGAAACCAAGCCCAAGGAAGATTGGATCGGCATGTATCTCAGCGGCAGAAAAATAGGTTACTCAAGTATATTTACAAGCAGCACGATCTACCATGGTAAAATTGCCCAGTTGATCAGAAGCCATGGAATGACTCACCTACAGGTGCTAGGCTCCTCTGTCGATCAGGAAGATGAAACCACGACAATATCAGACAGCAATCAACTTCCGCTCGAACAGACATTCGATGTTAAGTCGAATGGAAGCGCTATTCATGTCGAGGCTGTTTTTGATCATATCCACCATAAAATTCAATGCAAAATAGGGTCAGGTTCTTCACAAACGAATAAAGAGCTGTTTATTCCAGCAGAAGCACATCTCGCCGGAGATACCAACGCATTAACCGCAGGCCGTAAGCTTAAAATTGGTGATAAACTAGAATTCAGTTATCTTGAACCTCTCTCGGTTGAACTGCAAAAGGCAAAAATTGAAGTAACCGGAGAAGCTAAGCTGAGAGATCCTCTCACTGGCACACCAGTGAATACATTGATAGTGAAAGCATCTCTCACTCTTGGTCAGATGACAAGCTGGGAATCGGAGGCGGGAAACACCATCAAATCGGAAATAGATTTGGGCGTTGCCAAACTCATTATGGTGCGAGATACCAAAAAAAATGCACTCCTTTCAGATTCATTGATTCCAAGATTTGAATTATCGACTGGTGTAAATCAGGATATCGTTCCTCCTGTATCTGCTGATTTCGCTATAGCGACAGCAATTATTCCGGACAAAATTATTCCAAATCCTCGAACACTTAAAATCCTAGAACTTCATATTACGGGTATTCCTAAGGAGCGAATTATTTCGGATGGAGTTCGGCAGTTCGAAAAGGCTGTTGATGAGACAGATATAAATAGCCCTATCGAAGTGCTCATAGAAGTGCCAATTTTTTCTGAGGAAGATTCGGCGCTGACCTCTTCGGAAGATGAAAATGTTGCCAGATACCTCAAGAAAACAGACTATCTTAATATCGATGATCCTCAAATACGAGAAACAGCTAGTCAACTAAGGGGCAAAACTCGGAATCTCTACTCCATTGCGGTTTCAATTCGCAATTGGGTTCACAAAGTAATGGTACCCGACCCGAGTATTGGTGTTCCTCGCAGTGCAACGGACATATACGGCAGAAGACGTGGAGTATGCCGAGACTACGCTACTCTATTCACTGCAGTCGCGAGATCTGCTGGGGTACCAACTCGGTTGTGTTCGGGTATAGTGTATGCGCAGGATAGATTTTTCTACCATGCCTGGGCGGAGTGCTGGGTAGGTAAATGGATTGCATTTGACCCTACACTTTACGATCCTAAAAATCCTGTAGAATTTGTAGATGCCACCCATATAAAATTCGCAGAAGGAGATGTGACAAGTATGTTTGATGTTGTATCTATAGTGGGTCGATTGAAGCTTAAAGTCGATAGATTCTGACTATTTATGTATCTAACGTTTTAATTACGGAGATAATTGCAAAAGTCTCAAAGTAGTTGAAAAACTCGTTAACGCCCTCACCCCCTGCCCCCCCTCCCAAAACCAGGAGAGGAGGTGACTATAGCATCGGTTTTTCAAAAGTATTTAAGTTTTTGGTAACTATTCAGCATAATCTGATTTTAGTCATTTAAGTGGGTATTCTTATCGAAATAAGTATTAATGCTGAATATAAGCGAGGTTAAAATAACCGCAAAAAAGTACAAAATGTACAAATAGTTTTACTGTATACAAACTTATTTGCAAATTTATTGTGTTTAGAAATGCTAGATAGTTTTTTGTGCTTTTTCGCGGCTAATATCCTATCTTCGAGTTCACTCAGTCTACATTAACAATGTTTCAAATGTGAAGAAAGACTATATTCGACGTTGGCGAATCACCATGCTGAATAGTTACAATTCATGATCTTAATCTAAGTATAAATCTCAAGAAGTGGGCGAGCGGAAATCTACGATTTAAAGTCACCCCCCTCTCCTGTTTTTGGAAGAGGGGGCAGGGGGTGAGGGCTGAAGTATGCGTGTATATCCAACTTTTGCAATTACCTATACGTAAAATAAATTTAAAGCCGAAGATTTGTTGTGTCAAGTATATTCAAGCTACTTTTCCTCAATGCCATTCATCCACATGGATTATTGACAGCAGTTTCTTCATCCATGCATCTACAGTTCACATCTGAAAAAAAAACTGAATTTGTATTGCTTTTTTAACGTCTTATATATGAAAGGGGGTGGTGATACAATGGGGCTACGTACGTTTAGACAACTGTTTTCTCTGCTTCTTAGTGTAACATTGGCAGGTTTTGGCACTTATTTGGGACTTCAGCTATCCAAAATGCCCGCCTTCGGGCTTGTACCAAGCGGTGAAGAACTGCTTGCAAAGATGCCCAACTACAACATTTTTGTGACGATCGCACTCGGAGTGGTAGGATTCCTGCTGGGTATATACTTCGGTCCCAAATCTGGAGATAAGATAATCCAGGCTGGGAGTGAACTTGAAGCGATGTCCGCTCCTGATAAGATCGCTGTAGCCACGGGTACCGCTATTGGCGTACTGGTATCTCTGCCTTTCTATCAGCTTCTTTCCGCTCTGAAGACACCATTTCTCATTCAGGCTGGCATATCAGTGCTCCTAAGCGTGGTTTTGATCTATTTGGGAATTGTTTCTAGTATGAGCATGAAGGCAGAGCTAATCGCCATTCTGGCACGTGGCGGTACCGGAGGCACAATTCAGTCCGAAGAAGCTAAGCCGACTCTCAACTGCAAAATTTTGGACACGAATGTAATCATTGATGGACGGATTGCGGATGTTTGCCGTGCTGGATTCATTGAAGGTACGCTCTATGTGCCTGGATTCGTGCTGGAAGAGCTGCAGCATATTGCAGATTCTGGAGACAGTCTCAAACGAGCAAGAGGGAGAAGAGGCCTCGATATACTCAATGCTATGCAAAAAGAACTTCCCATGGTCGTGAGGAGCTGGGATAAGGTCCTCGACAAAGCAGCCATGGCCGATGAGGTGGATTCCCTACTGGTAAAACTTGCCAAAGCCCTTGAAGGTGCTATTGTAACAAACGATTTTAATCTTAATAAAGTAGCTGCAATTCAAGGTGTACAGGTACTCAATATCAATGAGCTTGCCAACGCTATTAAGCCGGTTGTTCTTCCTGGTGAGGTGATGGTTGTAGAGATTGTCAAAGAGGGTAAAGAGCCGAATCAGGGAGTAGCCTACCTGGATGATGGCACTATGATTGTGGTGGAAGACGGCCGCAGATACATGACGGACACACTTGCTGTCATTGTGACCAGTGTGCTTCAGACGGTGGCGGGGAAAATGATATTTGCACGTGTTCGCACCGATGATGAAGGGGATGCGTTTGACTATAACAACAGTAACTACGCCAGATATGAAGGAAGCGGAAACGGAGCCGGTTCCGGGCAAGGTAGTAGTGGTTATTCCCGCCGCGGGCCAAGCAAGAAGGTTCGGTAGCGATAAAAACAAGATTTGGGCTGAGTTAAATGGCAGGCCAGTTTGGGACTACACTTTGGATGCATTTAATGCGCACCCGGATGTAAGTTCAATTATTCTGGTCACAAATACCGAGGATCATGCCGCTCTAAGTATCGAATCTAAAAAGTATCCCAAGGTATGTTCTGTTGTTATGGGTGGGAGTTCTCGTTCGGAATCGGTGCGCAGTGGGATCGAAGCCTGCCCACCCCATACCGAGATAGTACTGGTACATGATGCGGCACGGCCACTTGTCTCGAAAGCTCTAATCAGTCGTGTTATTAAAGGGGTGCTGGATACGGGGGCTGCTGTTCCGGGCATCCCGATTTCTGATACCATAAAACGCATCGATTCAAACTGCCTGATTCGAGCCACCATTCCCAGAAAAGATTCCATATCCGGAGAACAGCTTTCTGGTCTGACATCTGTACAGACTCCCCAGGGTGCTAGCATTGAACTGCTTAGAGCGGCCTATAGACAGTTTAATTTGGACGAGTACGAACCGACAGATGAATCTTCCCTGCTGGAAAATTTAGGCGTGCCCGTTGTAGTGGTACAGGGTGACTCATTTAATATAAAAATTACTCACCAGGAGGATATCTCTCTTGCTGAAAAGCTTATGAAGTCTTACTCTCCATCGAAGTTTCCGGAATATCGTACAGGGTTTGGGTATGATGTGCATGCTTTCTCCACTCCTGAGGCCGGGCGGAAACTCTTTCTAGGCGGTGTGGAGATCCCGCATGATAGGGGTCTAGAAGGCCACTCTGATGCAGATGTTTTACTCCATGCTATCTGCGACGCGCTGTTGGGAGCGGTATCTCTGGGAGATATAGGTATACTTTTTCCAAACACCGATGAGCGATATCGGGGCGTATCCAGTTTAGAGCTACTGGCAGTGGTTCGAGATAGGATTAAGGAAGCTGGCTGGTCGGTAGTGAATATCGATGCAGCTGTCACCGCAGAAGCTCCGAAACTGATGCCTCATCGTGAAAATATGCAGAAGGCGATTGCGAAATGTTTAGGAATTGCGGATTCTCGAATCAGTATTAAGGCAACTACTTCAGAGAAAATGGGCTTCGTGGGCAGAGGGGAAGGGATTGCCTGCTGGGCTGCTGCGATGCTCCGCAGTGTGTAATCGAGATAAAATCTTCGATTTCCTCTTGACTTCTAGGATGTGATGTGATATATTAAGTTTTGTGTTTGGCATGGGATTTGCCTGCCGTATCTCGGGCGAGTGGTGAAATGGCAGACACGCTGGCTTTAGGTGCCAGTGCCGTAAGGTGTAGGGGTTCGACTCCCCTCTTGCCCACCAATTTGTACGCACGAGTGCAGTCACATGCGGGAATAGCTCAGTGGTAGAGCGCTTCCTTGCCAAGGAAGAAGTCGCGAGTTCGAATCTCGTTTCCCGCTTTTGTTTTAGTTCCAAGGTTGCCGATTTGATCTCATAATGTTTTAGTTTGATGAGTTTAGCTGTCGCCAAATATATCTAGCTCGGAGCAATATACGTTTTGAGAACTTCCTTCTTGGAAAACTAAACTACCGCCCTGTCACCTTTATTTTCCATAGACTTCTACACATTAGCTACAAACGCTTACCCTAAGAATAAATTGTGAGTGAAAACGAGGAATATCCTGAGATTATTGAAATCAATCTCGATGATATGTTTCACTCCCACCCTATCAATACTCATATATTTGCTCGATTCCTCATCGCTAGACTTGAAGAACACCCTACTACCACCGATAGACAAATCGAATATATTGTTGCCGCAAGAGATGTAGCTCTTTCTGGTACACGAAATATCCATATAAGATTAAAGTGGGCATCAAATCTTGTGCCATCCGTGCTACTCGCCGCACAAAACGAATATATCACCGAGGCAGCATCATACGGAATGGCACTAGTCATATTGTCCCAATTTACGTCCGCAGTTTTAGTTGATGTTGCCGACAGAGGTGACGGTTACGATTATGTGCTCTTCGAAAATGGTGTAAAATGCGGACGCGAAGTGAGTGGAACGCAAAGTGAAAACCTACAAACATTACAAGATCGACACGCTCTAAAAGTACGCCAACTTCTGAATGGTCCAACAAATTTGGGTGGGTATGTAGCTATAGTTGGCTTTGCATTACGGGAAATAGTAATCTCCTATCACGGTCAGGAGAACGAAATGAAATGAAAAAAAGAAACGATACCCTCGAAACTATTGTATTCTTGGAATCGGAAAAGTCAAATTTTCTGCTCAAGGCGCAAATGCTCACTGCTACCGGGAATCCTGAAGGTGCAATTGAACGCTTTGCACTTGCCGCGTCTTTAGAAGGGCGGATTGCCGAATATTATATAAACCAGCAAGAGCCTGCTGAAGCAGCAAGGCACTGGTTTAGCGCCGCGGTATGCCATGCTAAAACGGGTAACCTATACAGTGCCATAGCACGATTCGATGAGTTGAGTCGTTCGACTGATACTCCCGGACGTCTAAAGATCGATGCATTACTTTTTGCCTCACGGTTACGTGAACAGCAGCGAAATGCCCTTTTTTCAGCGTCGCAAATACTTGAAGTAGTCGCATAGAATCATATTCTGTTTCGTCTCAACGTGCCGATATTTAACCCTATTTAGAGACTTAACTTCTAAACTCTTGACTTCACTTTCAAAGTAGTCTTTACCGAATCGCTTGTTCAGCTTCAATCGCTCATCATCAAGCATAAATCCTTTGACTACGAACTGCCTGATCGTTTGAGTAGCCCAGATACGGATGAGTAGCCTGGACGCTATTCACGCGATATCCAACAGACATGCTAGCATCGAGATTGTAGTATTCAATCTCACGGGATACCTCACGGTTACCTTCTTTTTGAACTCTCCGAATTATTTGGAGAGTTGCGGATTCTCTCAGTTCTCCAGATTCGTATATCTCGCGTAAGTGATAGCTGACAGTCCGAATATCGACATCAAAGAGTTCTGACATTCTGCGCTAGTATAGCCAGGCAAAACATCTTATAATACCATCGAAATCTACTTATAGAGTTCAATGATGAGCGTTCTAATTTCGTATCTTATTTCAAAAAGTGAGTTGAGTTCTGTACGGCTAAGAGGGCACGTCACAGGCTGAATACCCCTTCTCTGGATACGCCATTCATCAAAATTGTCAATGAGCAAATCGATCATCTCCATGGAATCATTCAGGCACTCAATATCTGATGCGCTTTCGACAATGGAAGTTCTATCGTCGTGATCCTTCCTGTGGTTTTTCAAATCCATACAGACGGAATCCAACAATGACAGATCACGTACTCTGGGAGGATCGAACCGAAGACACAACTGAACTGCCTCTTTGGTGTACTCTCCCAATGCAGTAGTAAAGAGGCCAAGCTGAATTCCCTTATTGGATTTTTTATCTCTTTGTTGTTGTGATGCCGACATAATAGAGAATCGACTGCTCCTCACTGATGAATGTAGTTTAAAATAGTGTGAAAAGTCTCATTCTATATTCCACCGAATTGTAAACAAGGTTTCTGAGTGTACTTTCTGTTCCATTCTTTTCTCCAGGGTGCTGATGAGTAGATTGCGCTTTTCGACGATTTCATCCTCCATCTCGAATGTTCGTTGTCGCTGCCTTCGCTGGCGCTGTTCCAGATCGCGTATTTTACTTTGATGCGTAAGTTGTTCTTGGGTGGAAGCAGTCAATCGTGATAGGCGGTTAGCTTCACGAAGCTGCAGCTTTGTGTCCTGCATATCCTTCTCTGCGGAAAGAATCATATCCTCTGCCCATTTTTCAAGTCGCTGCCGTTCCTCATTCATTATCCCATTATTTTTCTCAGACGACATATTCAGCACTATTGTCTGATGCTGAATCGATTCAGCTATAACAAGCTCAGGCAGCGTCGATTCTTCCGCACTGCCAGTTATCTTACCGCTGCAAAGAAACAACTTTTCAAACAATGCCTGTTCAACCGGCGTGCCTTCATCGGTGAAGCCAGAAAGCAAGATAGAATCTTCTCGCTCGAAAGCTTCAATGATGAGTTTATCTACAATCATCCAGCCGGATTTCCCTTTCAAATTTTCTAGCGCGCTCATGCGTGCAGGATAACTTGAAACATCAAAAGTGATCTCTGCGAGAGGTAGTATTTGCGATTTCGCGTTATCAATTAGATACTCTCCAAGCGGATGAGAAAGCCGCAAAAGGAACTCACCCTCCACGTTTTCCTTATTCTTTGAAATGAGATGGTATGTTCCTTTGCTTATTTCAGGTTTAGGAGATTTCTTGAGCTGAAACTCCAGCTTCTCATCATCAAATTCCGCAGTACAAGCCAGGAGATGTTTTGCGAGCAGCCAGAAATGCCTTCCGAATCTGTCTAGCTGCTGCTGCGCGCCTTCCAGTTGTAACCGAAACCGCTGATGAATCTCTTCGTCAAAGTTTTCGAGAAGCATCTGTCGAGTGTCAGCCATTCGAACTTTGATACTTGCATCCAACTGCGTCCTCAACTTCTTGAATGCAGCATCAATTTGAGCAGAAGTGCGGCAGGACTGGTAGATGCTGGAAATACTCTTTTCAAAGTCCACGCCAGACTCAATGCTGCCAAGCACTTCATCCGATGCTCCGAATACTCCATCAAAAAGTCGAAATTTATCTTCCAGGAGTTCGAATGTACGCTGATCCGCTGCATTTCGTTCATTCACAAAGTTAATAACCACGACATCATGTTTCTGACCATATCGATGGCATCTCCCGATACGCTGCTCGATCCGCTGAGGATTCCAGGGGAGATCATAGTTGACCACCAATGAGCAGAATTGAAGATTGACGCCTTCAGCGGCAGCCTCGGTAGCAATGAGTATTTCAGCTTGATTTTTAAAGTTGTCGATGATTGCGGAACGAGTGTCCACGTCTCGGGAACCTGTTGCTCTGCCAGTATTCTTATTTTTAGTTACCCATCGGTCTGTCACCTTCCGAGATTCAGTATCGTTGTTCGACCCATTGAATGTCGCTGTTGTGCCAGCATATCCGTTTGTCTGCAGGAAGTGGAAAAGGTATTCCTGAGTTCTGCGCGATTCGGTGAAGATGAGCGCTTTACGAGCAGCTCCGTTCGATTGCATCTTTTCAAAGCCGATTTCGAGCGCCTTCAACAGCGCAATGGATTTGGTATCCACGCCGATACCCGCTGCCAATTGAATATAGTGTTCTAACTCTTCAATCTCTGCGTCGAGTTTTTCAGCGTCCATACCTGGTGGATCAGCATCTTGTTCCTGGTTGTCGAGTGTATCTTCAATAGTATCGCTGTCTTCAAGGTCTTCACCAGCCAAAATCTTATCGACTATCTCACCTTCAGCGATTCCCGATTTCAATTCCACGAGGCGCTGTTTGATAATTTTCAATGTGCCTGCTATGGCGGGAGTTGAGGAGGCAAGAATCTTTCTGAGCCTTAATGTTAACAGTGCTCTCTGGCGTTTCGGAATGCTGAAGGTTTTTTCTCGCTGCAGGAATGTGGAAATGGATTCGTACAATGTATGTTCGTCGTCGGTAGGCCTGAACGGTCGTGTTATTGCTTGCCGTTTCGTGTACTTTACATACTCTAGGACGTCTTTTCTTAGAGTACGCTTACAGAACCCCTTTAGCCGCGTCTTCAGGTCATTCAAGTCAGCATCAGCGCCAACATAGAGAGAACGAAACACAGAAGGCGCTCCAAACATATATTCATCGATGACAGTGGACATGCCATACAACTCGATAAGTGAATTTTGGAGTGGGGTGGCCGTGAGTAAAATCTTTCGTGGTTTTTCAACTGCAAAACGTATTGCCTGCCCCATTTTGTTGCCAGGTTTGTGTGCATTGCGCAGCTTGTGGGCTTCATCGATGACTACCATATTCCAATTAACTGCACGTATGTCTTCCTTCATTTTTGCGGCAAAATTGAGCGAGCAGATGACTATTTTCCCACAATCGAAGGGTGCCGGCGAACCACCCTTCTTTGCACTATCATATGAGCATGAATCTAGAATTGTTGAGGAGAGGTTGAATTTATCTTCTAGTTCGTTTGACCATTGTTTGCGGATAGAGGCAGGACAGATGACCAGAAGATGTCTTTTACGTTCTGCCCAGAGTTGGCAGAGGACGAGACCTGCCTCAATAGTTTTACCAAGGCCGACCTCGTCAGCGAGGATGACTCCCTTTGAAACTGGAGATCTGAGAGCAAATAGCGCCGCTTCAATCTGATGTGGATTAAGATCGACGTTCGCATCAAACAAAGCCATCGAAAGCCGGTCAAGCCCTTCACGAGATGCTTGTCGGGTCAGTTCGTGAGCGAAGTATTTTGCGTGATAGTCCGTAAGCAAGTTTGTGCCTTCAGCGTGAAATCAGATACCGAGTATTTGAATGGCAGAATGGAACTTCCCACAGCTTCGAAGCTTCGCCAGAATGTTATAACACTAGACGAATGAGTGTTAATAGGTGCAGAAGTAAAGCTGAATAAATTAGATAAGTGAAACCGAGTTAGTTTTATGTAATCTAGCGGTGGGCATCATAAGATTGAAAGAGTATATCGACAATTAAGCTTTTCGATCCCAATTACCTGCATTGTAGTAATTAACCATCTGAATAATAGCTAATTCGCACTCCAGATTCCATCGACTATCTCTCTGACAGGATTTCAAAAAGACATTTCCTATTCGTTGCTCTTTTTTGTATAAGTTTCTTGGAATGCTGCCGATTCTGTTTCAGATCGCACACTGGATTGAGGCGTAGTATCATCTTGTACTACCTCAGGTGGGTTCAGCAGGCCCATTTCTTACAGGAGAGGTTTGACTGCTCTCATTACTCTGTCTTTCGCTTCCTGACTCAGTTTCGAATAAGTAGGCTTTGACTCGTCGTATTCTTCTGGATTGAATATCTATAATTACCCCTCTCTTAGTCTTTCCTATCATTTCTTTGTATTAATCGTCCCATGGGTGTCAGCCAACTCCAAGAATTCTTCGCCTGCTTCAACACAGCATACAAAATCCTCGTGTTCACGGTGGCTAAATTACTCATTCCCCGCTGAGCCGATGAAAGAATTGCTGCCGATCAATGTTTTCTCCATCTCAATCAGCTAAAACGAATTCTATATCGAGGAATCTGCAACCTCTCTGGCGAATCAGTGGAGTAGATAATTCGGTTCTTCACAGATTCCAAGATTTGAAATGATGAGTCTGAACTTTACGGATGGGGAATACAACGATGAAAGATGGCAGAAGACCTGCTCCTTGGATGGTTTTAATCATTCTCGGTACAGCGATAAGTATTACTGCACCTCAGAAATCTCAAGCGGCGGTGAATCCGGCGAAAGTGGTTTTCAACCGCGATATACGCCCGATATTATCCGATAAGTGTTTCGCCTGTCACGGCCCGGACAAAAATAAACGGCAGGCAGGTTTACGACTCGATGAACCCAATCGAGTAGTTATTACCGGCAAAGTCAGCGCGAGTGAGCTTATTCACCGCATAAAGCTGCCAGAAAATGCAGGCAGCCATATGCCGCCTGCTTCCTTCCATAAAAAATTGACCGAGCCGCAGAAACAGCTTCTTGCTCGCTGGATAGCCGAAGGGGGCACCTATCAGAAACATTGGTCCTACGAGTTTCCAGTCAAAGAAGTGATTCCGTCTGGATTAAACCCCATTGATTTTCTAGTGCGCAGGCAGCTGTCGGAGCATGGCCTAAAACCTTCTCCAGCAGCAGATCGCCGCATCCTGATTCGCCGGCTTTGCTTCGACTTGCTCGGACTGCCGCCTGCCCCTTCGGAAGTAACCACATACCTCAATGATCACACGCCCAGAGCCTACATAAATCTAGTGGATCAGATCCTGGATAATCCGCACTATGGCGAGAGAATGGCGCAAGGATGGCTGGATGTTGTGCGATACGCTGACACAATCGGTTACCATAGCGACACTCCGCGCAATATTTGGCCCTACCGCGATTGGGTGATAGAATCCTTTAATCGCAATAAACGCTTCGACCGCTTTACTCGCGAACAGCTGGCGGGAGACCTGCTGCCGGATGCACAGCAGGAGGAGCATGTTGGCTCAGCATTCAACCGTCTGCTCCTGACTACAGAAGAGGGTGGCGCGCAGGCTAAAGATTATGAAGCGCGCTACCTGACCGATCGGGTGAGAGCTGTAGGAACCGTATGGCTTGGACAGACCACCGGTTGTGCCCAGTGCCATGATCACAAGTTTGACCCTATAACGACCCGTGACTTCTATTCGATGGGAGCATTTTTTGCAGACGTCGATGAAGCGATAATCGGAGCGCGTGAACAGGGAATGCTGCTGTCTACCCCTGAACAGTCGACGGAACTGGAACGAAGGAAAGTGCAGTTTTTAGAACTAAATCAACGCTACGATGGCCCACATCCCGAACTGGCGCAGGCCAGATTATCGTGGGAGAAAAGCGTTCAAGAGAAACTGCCTACTTCGCCGGCGCTGCCTGCCGATGTCAAACTCGCCCTTGCAGTTGCTTCAGAAAAGCGCACTTCAGATCAGGCAGAGAAATTAAACAACTATTACAAAAGTATCGCGCCGGAGATTGCGGATCTTCGGAACCAACTTGCCAGGGCACAAAAAGATAGAGACGATTACGAGGTGGCAATTCCACACTGCTTGGTGACTGTAAAAAATGCAAAACCTCGCACCGTCCGCGTCCTTCCCAGGGGAAATTTTCTGGACGAGAACGGGCCAACGATGCAGCCTGCCACCCCTGCGTTCCTTCCCGGGAATACTGGGGGAACACGCCTCGACCTCGCGAACTGGATCGTCAGCCGTCAGAATCCGCTGACTGCTAGAACAGTCATGAACCGGCTGTGGAAGCAGTTCTTTGGATTCGGACTGTGTAAAATCCTGGAAGACCTGGGAGCACAGGGAGAGCCGCCATCCAATCCTGCTCTATTAGACTGGCTTGCCTGCGAGTTTATGGATAGCGGGTGGGACATCAAACATATGGTGCGGATTATAGTGAACAGCGCTGCTTACAAGCAGGTCTCGACCGCAGATAAATTGCTGCTTACACGCGATCCCAACAATCGGGAATGCGCACGACAGAGCCGTTTCCGGCTGGAAGCGGAAGAAGTTCGGGACAATGCTCTTGCTATTTCAGGTTTGCTCTCGTATAGAATAGGCGGCCCCAGCGTAAAGCCCTATCAGCCCGACAACTACTGGGAGAACCTGAATTTCCCAGTTCGCGATTACAAGGCGGACAAAGGTGAAAATCAGTACCGGCGCGGTATGTATACGTGGTGGCAGCGCTCATTTCTGCACCCTTCCTTGCTTGCTTTCGACGCTCCAAGCCGCGAAGAGTGTACTGCAGAACGTAACCGATCCAATATCCCTCAACAGGCGTTGGTTCTGCTGAACGACCCCACTTATGTAGAAGCTGCCCGTGCTTTCGGTGTTCGTATACTGACACATGCGTCCAACAATCCGAAACTGGGTCTCAACTGGGCCTGGCAGCAGGCACTGCAGCGCATGCCGACCCAAGCGGAACTGAGCTCTTTGCAGAATGTGTACACAAAACAGCTTGACTCCTATCGCTCTGATCCCGGCGCTGCAGACGCACTGCTCCATGTGACAGACTTTCAACTGCCTCGAAATGTAGATCGCAATAGCCTGGCAGCATGGACTCATGTCGCCAGAGTGCTTCTCAACCTGCACGAAACGATCACTCGCCAGTGAAGCCGTACTGTTCACAAATAACTGTTCACGTATTGAAGCTGGATGCGTTATGTGCTCTACACTCATAATAGGCTGCTGTTTCAGCGACAGGGAAATAAGGAATTAAACAATGAATAGTGAAGATGAAATTGCGCAAATGCATGCACAGCAGATGACCCGAAGAGCACTGCTAGGGCGGGCTGTTAAGGGACTGGGAACACTCGCACTCTCCTCCCTGGAGACCCCGCTCTGCGCCCAGAGTGCTGCCAAACTTCCACAAAAAGCAAAGCGAGTGATATGGCTGACAATGGCGGGTGGCCCTTCTCACCTGGAAACCTTCGATCCCAAGCCGAAACTGGCTGAGATGCATGGCCAGCCGATGCCCGAAAGTATGACGAAAGGGCAGCAGATTGCACAATTGCAGGGTCAGAAACTCATCTGCTTTGGCCCACAGCATCCCTTTACCGCGTATGGCAAAAACAAGATCGAAATCTGCTCCTTATTCCCACATATTGGTTCAGTTATAGATGATATCTGCCTCGTTCGCTCGATGACGACCGACGCCATCAACCACGATCCTGCACACATGTTCATGAACACGGGATCGCAAATTGCCGGCCGGCCCAGCATGGGAGCATGGGTGACTTACGGGTTGGGAAGCCTCGCAAAGGATCTGCCAGGGTTTGTTGTCCTGACATCGTTAGGACAGGGCGGACAGAATCAGCCGATTGCAGCGCGCCAGTGGAGCAGCGGATTCCTGCCCAGCAAATACCAGGGTGTCCAGCTGCGGAGTAAGGGTGACACGGTTCTCTATCTCGCCAACCCTAAAGGTGTTACACGCGATATGCAGGATACCGACATTCAGGCGATCAATGCGCTCAATAGGCAGTATAATTCGATCGTTGATGATCCTGAGATCGCAACTCGCATCGCGCAGTATGAACTGGCTTTCCAGATGCAGGCAAGTGTGCCTTCTCTCATGGACGTCACCCAGGAGAAGAAGGAGATCCTGGAACTCTATGGCTGCCGCCCCGGGGATGGGTCTTTTGCATCAAACTGTCTGCTAGCCCGGCGGCTGGCTGAAAAAGGGGTTAGGTTTATTCAGCTGTATCACAAGGACTGGGACCACCATGGAGACATCAAAGAGGGGATCCGTCTCAAAGCACTGGAGATTGACCGTGCCTGTATGGCGCTTCTTACAGACCTGAAACAACGCGGTATGCTGGAAGAAACGCTTGTGGTATGGGCAGGAGAATTCGGCCGTACACCCATGTCTCAAGGTGGCAGCGGGCGTGACCATCACAATAAATCGATGACGGTCTGGCTGGCTGGCGCCGGGATTAAGGGTGGAATGGTACACGGTGCATCGGATGATCTGGGATACGCCGCGGTCGAAAATGTCACCACAGTACATGATCTGCATGCCACCATGCTCCACCAGCTCGGTATTCATCACGACTCATTCACTTACAAATTCCAGGGGCTGGATGCAAGGCTGACAGGCGTCGAACCTTCGACGGTAATCAAAGATATTCTGACCTGATACCAAGTTGATCAAGATGTTTGGTGTAAGATAGGAGTTCCCATGGAACCTCGTGCCCGTTTCAGACGTGAGTCTCCCTCAGCCGAAGAGCTTGCAGCTTTTGACCGCGACGGTTACATTGCCTTCCACGACATCCTTACCGACGAATGCCGTACGGGACTGATAGATGAGATCGTGGAGATGATGGAAGTCCAGAATTTTCTACGGGATGCAGAGCTGGAGCCGGATAAGCAGAATAAAGTCTATTTTGTCCGCCCTTGGAACAATAGGGGCTCTTGGTCTGACGGCCTGATCGACGCACCGCTAGTCACTTCTCTTCTTCAGGCAACCATTGGTCCCGATTACCATTTCTGCCACTCATCCTTCAATGTTGCTCTGGCCGGAGCGGATCGAGTTCCATTACATCAGGACCACCATCACTGGTTTCATATGAATCCAGTAAATATCGAGGAGCGTGAGAAGAAGTATATTCAGATTCTGTACTATCCCAACGGGTTCACACAGGGAGATCGTAGTCTCTCTGTCATTCCTGGCAGTCATAGAGTCTCTCCCACACCGGATGTAACACCCGA
>JANXSG010000041.1 GCA_025352825.1 Chthonomonadaceae bacterium
AAGTCCCACAATCCATGAAGTGAGAAACTCTACATTGTCAAAAGTTTCCCTGAATTTGTTTCCAACTAGTTTTACAGTATCAATATAATCTTGGGCTGTAGCCCCATTAGCGGAATAATCCACTGTCCCACTGGGATCGGCATAGTTTATAGGGTTGTTACCGCAGAACGTGTATAGGTTAATGCCGCCTTCGTAACCAACTGGATCGCGTGTTAGGAAGCGGCCGGTGGCTGGATCATAGTATCTCAGGCCGTTAAGTGTCCAGGCGAGGCGTCCCTGTGGAACTACTCCCGTGACCTGGTCAAGCTCATTATCGGTATAGTACCCCCATTGGCCGCCGAAACCCACGCTTTCTATGTTGACCTGGTTTGTCTGCTGCTGGCCGTTTACCTCTATCGCACCATGGGAAGCGCCGAACGCATCGTAGAGGGTCACCCAGTCGGACGGATTTATAAGCGACGAATACTGGTGGCGCTCGACCATGTTGCCGGCCGGGTCGAAGGTGTAGGAGCCGTTTGAGCGACGTTGCCTTATTCCTTTACAAGCCTGATAGCCTCTTGCTTAAACTCTTATGTACGATTTTCTGGTTGTCATTGGGTTCCTAGATTATGGGATGAGATTGGGGGCGTTATCCCAGGTGATTCCGCCTTCTGTCCAGGTATTGGCTGCTGCAGGAAGCGAGTAAACGTTGACTGCAAATACTCTGTCTGCCACCTGTGGAGCGCTCGCGAAGTAGAGTTTTAGCAGCGCTCTCGAAGGGGCTGCCGTCAGCCCGGTGAAATCGAATTTCATGTAGGTGACACGGGTATCTGCTGCGGGTGGAACGGAGCCGGTTTTTATGACGAGGTTCGTAATGGATCCGTAGTTGGAGGCGTGCGTCGATCCGCCCTGAACAAAGGAGTCGGCTGTCGGGCTGAAGATCCGGGATGTGTAGTCGGGGAGCACCGTGAGGAGTGCAGAGTTCGTGAAGCCGCCATAGACTACGGAGATGTTGGCAGTCTGGCCAGTTCCCACAGTGAGAGGCGCGACATCTACGATAAAGGTCTCTTGTGTATCTCCCGCTGCACCCGCAAATGAAGCGGGCACCTTTGCAACAGCGTTATTCGATGACAGGTAGAACGCCCCGGAGCCGACGGGAAGTGCTCCGCTTAGTGTGATGGTTGCCGTGGTATAGGTTCCGCCATAGACTGTGCTGGGGTTCAGAGTGATGGAGGTAACCGTCACAGCCTGTGATGAACGACTTGCCATCCCCAATACGATCAATGCGAGTAGTAAGTATTTCTTGAGTGAGGCGGCTATTCCCAATTTGTAAAATTGGTGAAGAGCCAGTGAGGCATTGTCAGCGGTCTCGGCTGACTCGAAGTTTCGTCGATGGGAATTCATAAGAGATTGCCTTTCAAAAAGTGTTACAGCAGCACCAAAGATATGTGAAGATTATGTTCGATTATGCAGAATTATTGAATTTTTGAGTGAGGAGAAATATCCGTTTCTAAAAGCAGTGCAACCAGGCACAGTTTTGCTGTTTTTTGAAGTAATCAGCTTTAAATAGCTCTTGTAAACGTTAACTCGAATTTGATAGGGTATGTTCCAATTATTCTATTATTCACACAAATTGGCGGTTGTCGAGCATGTTATAACGGTTGTAAGCGTTGACAGCAGTTATAGCTTTTCATGTTTGCACCTCAGTTGATGCTCTTTGCTGCTTTCGGCTCTAACTTTATCGGCTTGACAATTATGCGCAGGCAGATACAACCCATAAAGTAGGAAGGGATATATTGGGATGATCTCGAATAGCTTGACGAAACATTTTCCTCGTCACATTGCGGATGAGGTTGAAAAGTCACAACGACGTAGTTATGAGGAGGATAGATATGGGGCAGTTTAAAAGTTGCTTGATTCGCATCTCTTTGTGTATTTTAACGATACACCTGGGCGCAGGCGCTACGCAAGCCGAGGAAAAGTCGATTCGCGCCGAGAATGCTGAACTTACAAAACTGTCGGATGGCTTTATATTTACTGAAGGCCCTGCGTCCGACGCGAAAGGAAATGTCTACTTCACCGACCAGCCCAACGACCGCATTATGAAGTGGAGCATTGATGGTAAGCTCTCCACTTTCATGAAACCATGTGGGCGTTCCAACGGACTTTGCTTCGATGCTAAGGGGAGGCTATGGGCGTGTGCCGATGAAAAAAACGAGCTCTGGCGCATCAGTCTGGCAGGCAAAGCCACCAAAGTGATAACAAAATATAAAGGCAAGCTGTTAAACGGACCTAATGACTTATGGATAAGACCAGACGGCGGCCTGTACTTCACTGATCCATTCTACACAAGGGACTATTGGAAACGCGGTCCAATCGAGCAGGATTGCCATGGAGTGTACTATCTTTTATCGGGCAGTAAAGTGTTGAAACGGGTCTCTTCCGACCTGAAAATGCCTAACGGCATAATCGGAACTCCAGACGGTAAGACACTCTATGTTTCCGATCTCGAAGGAAAGAAGACATACTCCTATCATATCAAACCGAACGGTTCGCTCACTGGTAAAAGGCTGTTCTGCGAACTTGGCTCTGATGGCATGACCATCGATAACGAGGGAAATGTTTATCTTACTGGAAAGGGAGTCACTGTTTTCGATAAGACAGGTAAACAGATCGACCATATCGATGTAGATGAGGAGTGGACTGCAAATATCTGTTTTGGCGGTAAAGATCGCCATCTTCTTTTCATAACCGCCAGCAAAGGCATCTACGGACTGACTATGCGTGTCAAGGGAGTGGGAAGTCAATAAGCAAATTTATCTCGTAAAAACTCCCCTCTCCTGAAGCTTAGGAGTGGAGTTTTTGCGAGACGTCGATCGAAAAAAATGAATAGTTTTACATAACGCAACGTGAGACAAAAACAAGCAGAGTTGTTTAACTAAGGAAATTGGGGGTACTGCTTTTCAAAAAGAGTCCAGGTATCCCCATCTGTATCTATCCTATTCACACGCACAATATTAAATGTAAGTTGAAGTTCAAGCAGCGCTTTATCGTAGATAGTTTTGTTGGTTTTACCTTTCAAACCACACATATCTTTCAGTTCTTTATTGTTAGCCAGGTTCTGTTTGATAGTAGAAAACAGCTTGCTTGCTATTTCACTGAGTTCAGAAATTGGTTTATGGTTCGCTATAAAGAGTTCGCGCAGTTTATTCATGGAGCACAGAACAGCACCCGATTTAATTTTTCCATAGAATATTTCGTCCGGATATCTTGCTGGCAGCTCATTCTTCCAGCCCCACACATACCCCATCTTATCTCCCCACCCTGTTGCGCCAGGTACTTTATCGGGAGCATCCACGGCTTCCCAGAGTGTAGGCATCGTTTTCGATCTGCCGAGAATCCCGCAAATCTCTACTTTCAAAATAAAGTCCCTTGCCTCTTCAATTGTCCGTACGGATGCAATCCATTCCTTATCCATCTTTATCTCCAATTCCTGATACGGTGCTTAGATTATACTGCGTGACTTTTGAAATAGCTCTTTTCGATGCCTGGCCAAGTATAACTCCTTCCAGCTTCCCCAAATATGTGGAACATTATTGTATTTCCCTACGTGAGAACATTAAGAGACTGCCCTACTGAGTAAATTGTGGAGTATTCCATAGATTCTGGCCACTCAGCGCTAAGCAATAGAAGCCTTCATTTATGTATTTCGAAAGCCTACACACAAGTCGATTCAGGAAAGTATCTTGATTTCAATATACTATTTAAGATAGGAGCAAGAATATGCAACGCACAATCGAACGAGCAAAATGGAGTGAATACTTCCAAACATTCAGCGAGAAAAACAATCATCGCAGTACTCGTCTGGAAATATTTGATGAGAACGGAGTACAGGAAGCGGAACAGGGCATGCCCTTCGGAGGTATCGATTTAGACACAAAAGATGAATCTGCACCCTCCATAGAGATATGGCTGGAGGGAGAGGGTCTAGACAGCCGTCATATGGAACATAGAATTCCTCTCGTACGGCAGGTAATGGTTAAGTTTGGAGTGGACGGTATCGATGAAGTCCTTGATATAGAGAGTGACGAAACGACTCGCACCCTTCTTCATTTCGAGAAACGTGAAAAAATAGGCGTATAGGTCGAATATAGTTAGAAGTAGTCAATATAATTGTCAGTAAATAATAAATGAGAACTGAATTTTATGAAACATCTCCTCAGCATTTAGTTCTGATACATTACACTGATATGAATTTAATATCGATAAACAGGTTAGCCAGTATAGCTGATTATATCCATACTATCCTGTTCATCGATGTTAATCTGCAAGAATTCAAAGTTCAGGTTCATCTTATTACATTCACTATACGCCTCAAATTTTTCGATCCAGACTGCGGTAATGAATTAGCCCGGTTTATTCATGAAGTTTACCTCAAGTTTATTTAAGTACCGGTTCGGGCTTATTCTGGCGATTTCGGCTCTAGATAATTGCTGCGTTGGCCTTTTTTATTAGCCAGACTGAACTTCTAGGTAACGCTGCTTCCATGATCCCGCCTGGTGCATACATTCATCGTAGACGCAGTATCCATGCTTTTGGTACCGATGCCACACGGCAACTTCCATCTCAGCCCAGAGCGCTTTCGCGCGCATGGGCTTGGTCGACTGTACTGCCAGAAGGTAGTCTACCTTCTGGCACTGACACCAGTTTATCAGCTTGCCATACCCGAAACCGCAGTCGCCCCGTACGGTTATCTGGATAGATGGGAAGCGTGGGCGCAGAATTCTAACGGCCTTACGAACCATCCGCATCACGCCCTTCACACTGCGTCCGGCCGCAGAACATAGAAGAGCTCCCATCAGATGCTGGGCACCGTCGTCTTCGGTGATGAAAGCGAGCAGTGGTAAGTAGCACCTGGTGCCGCAATGTCCATCGAAAAGGGCAAGCTCTTGCTGCCCATGTGTGGGATCGTCGGTCGCATCAATATCGAGATAGACATGCTTAGTCGCGTTAGGAAGCGCGGCTGCCGTTGTTTCCGCCAGCCGAATTCCAAGGCGGATCAGGTCATTAGCTGTGACGGCATTCTCAAACCGAGAGTGTAGGCTGACTTGCCAGCATATTAGGTGATTTAAGATCTTTGCCACAGACGATATGCAAAGCAGGGTCTTCCTTCAAGTATCCAGATCATTACAATCTTCATATCCAAGCGCGATGGCGAAGATGCGTTCTCTTAACATAGTTTTCACGTCGAAACGGATCTTATTGATTTGTCGGCGATCCTCAAGAGCATTTGCCATCGTATCGATCAGACCAATGCGCTTATCGGCTTGAGAGAGAAAGAGTATACCTGCATCGTAGGTCAAGTCACCTCCATCAAATCGTGTGGAAACGGCACGGTTAGAAACGGCAGGAAATTCGAGAGTAGGCGTTGAAATAATGGGCAGGAGTTCCTTTTGGTTTGTGTAGGTATAGTCACCATATAATTAACCAACAGGTCTGCTTTTGGCTGCTCTTTTAGTAGCACACTGCAGTGATTTTGATCTTAACATGCATAATCTGGGTTCATTCCGTCGTCACAAATGGATTGGTAACCCTGAAAGTTTGAGAGGGAGTTTAGATATGAGTGAACACTTTATACAGCCTTCAACACGCCGTGAGATGCTGCTCCAATGCAGCGCGGGGTTCGGAATGTTGGCACTGACAGCGTTAACCGGAGAGAATTCCGCGCAAGCCACAACATCTGCTATGAGTCCTCTGTCGCCGAAGGTTCCTATGTTCGCGCCGCGTGCCAAAAGGGTGATTTTTCTTTTTATGCACGGCGGGCCTTCTCAGGTAGATACTTTCGATCCGAAACCTCTGCTTACGCGTGATCATGGAAAACCGTATCCCTTTTCCAAGCCGCGAGTTGTTTTCGCTCAGACCGGCAATCTATTGAAATCTCCCTGGGAGTTCAAAAAGTATGGTCAGAGCGGTATTGAAGTAAGCGATCTCTTTCCGAATGTAGGCAGCTGTGTAGATGATATTTGTATGATCCGCGGAATTTATGCCGATAACACGGCACATGGTGGTGCGCTGCTGCAGCTTCATACTGGGTCCGATTCGCAGATTCGACCTTCGATGGGTTCATGGATTACGTATGGACTTGGGACAGAAAATCAGAATCTTCCCGGATTTATTACCATCTGCCCTACGTTAGGCCATGGCGGTGTGCAGAACTGGTCGAGTGCATTTCTGCCAGCGCCGTTTCAAGGGACTCCTATAGGGAATGCAAGTATTCCTGCCTCGAAAGCGGCGATTGAATATATAATAAATCCGCAGATACCGCAGAGTTTGCAGCGCATCCAGCTGGATATGGCGCAGCAGATGAACGCGGAGCAGCTGAAGCATTTTGGCCACGATCCGCAGCTTGAGGGAAGAATACAGTCTTTTGAACTGGCATTCCGGATGCAGACAGAAGCGCCGGAGCTGATGGATATCTCGAAGGAGAGCAAGGCGACTCTTGATCTCTATGGGATCGACGATAAACCCACCGATAATTTTGGCAGGCAGTGTCTGCTGGCGCGCAGATTTGCAGAGAAGGGTGTTCGATTTATACAGGCGACCCATAGTTACAAGTGGGATCAGCACGGCGATCTACGCAATGGCCACAGAAATAACGCCAAAGAGGTGGATAAACCGATTGCCGGTCTGCTCAAAGATTTAAAAGCGCGCGGATTGCTGAAAGATACGCTCGTGATCTGGGGCGGTGAGTTCGGCAGGACGCCAACCGCGCAGGGTGACGATGGCCGCGACCACAATCCGCACGGCTTTACGATGTGGATGGCTGGCGGAGGAGTGAAGCCCGGAACTGTTTACGGTGCCACCGATGACTACGGTTACTACGCCACCGAGAATAAGATGCATATCCACGATATGCATGCAACCGTACTCGCATTACTGGGGATGGATCACAAAAAACTAACCTACCGATATGGCGGTAGAGATTTCCGCCTCACTGATGTCTTCGGAGATGTCGCGGATAAGATTATGGTCTAGCTTTTATTCCCCCCTCATTATTTATCCCTCAAGATAAATAATGAGGGAGGAATAATAGGTTGTATTGCTAGTTGAAAGAGTATAGCTGCATGCACCATCCCGATTTAATACGAATATAAAAATTGGTTGTCGGCCTCATCCGTCAGTTTCATTTACTGTTCAATTAGGGGTAAAAACCGAACAAAGTTGGGTATGGTATACTATTCTTAATGATTTTTTAGCCCTAGTCCGGGTAGGTGTGATTGAAATGGAGATTGTAGTATGGGCCAGGCGATTCTTAAACGAGTGCTTGATGACATCAAAACCCTTGAATTGGAAGAACTGCAGACTGTTGAGGACGCGATCCGCGCCAGACTGCCTGAACAAATCAGTATGGTCAAATCCTCGAAGTTATCTCGGGCACATATCCAGGCAGCGAACTGCCAGTTGCGTGAGACTATCGTGAAGTTATCAGTTCCCATGGGTACTGATAACGACGGCATCGACGCCGATCTCGCTTCAGAATATACTGATAATCATAGGTTGCTCGAACAATTCGATCGTGAGATGTAGATGTTGCTCGATACTTCCGGTCTCTTATGCTGTCAATATGCCAGCGAAAACCTGCATCTTACTGCACTCCAGCTTTTCGAATCCTCCAGCAGCAAACTTACTCATAGTTATATACTCGCGGAGTATCTTGCACTCGTTACCGCACGCCGGCTTCCCCGTCATCAGGCGATCTTATTCCTCCAGCGATTGCAACTACATCCTATGGTAAAGATTGTCTGGGTTGATCAGAGCCTGCACGAACGAGTTCTCACGCTGCCTGGAACTACGATTAGACAAGTCCTATTCTCTGTGTGATGCAGTTAGTTTCATCTTGATGAAGGAGAGGGGTATTCTAGAATCACTCACTACCGATCATCATTTTGAACAGGAAGGGTTTCATAAGTTCCTGGGAAACAAAAACAGTAATTCTGTCTGATAGCTCTCAAATAAGGATAGAGTTTACCGCTCATTCAGGAAAAGGTAGAGTCCACTCTTTCCTGGGGCGATGATATCCAGCCTGCCCGTGTGTCTCATATCGGCCACGGTCAATTGAAGTCCGGTACCTACTTTCGTTCCTTCATCGATGACGTACTTCTCCCACTCTTTTTCCTTGCGATTGTATTTGTAGTAGTAGAGTCCGAGAGGATCCTGCGCACCAGGATCGTGATCGTGCGCCAGATAACGTTTACCTGTTAATATTACTGGGGTCCGCCCGCCTTCGAGTCTTGCAAGAATGATGGTGTGTGCCTGAGACCAGGTGTTATCTATGGGGCGCTGAACCCATTTTTGGGCTTTATTGGGCGGCATCTGCTGCAGCCAGTAGAGGCCGTAGTGGTGGCCGCTTCCGAAAATGATATCGTTTTTACCGTCTCCATCCACGTCCATAACGGGAGTTCCTATCCCTAGATCGCCAGGACTGCATTGAAAATCCCGATGCCATATCCATTTATCATGCAGAGCATCCACGTTTTCGTACCAGCCGTTTGGGGTGACGATATCCGATTTGCCATCCCCGTTGACGTCTCCAATACCAATCCCATGGCCGGCACCATCTTTTCCGACAATATGTTCCACCCATTGGGGAGTAGTGTCTGCCATGCGCAGTTCGTACCACACCACTTGCCCACCGCAGTTCGGAAGAACGCATATTCGCCCTTTCAAAATTGGAGCAATTACGCTTGTCTCAGCGCTGCCCGGTTTCGCAATCATGTGCTTCGTCCACATCTGCGATGAGTTTCCAGGATTTTCACTCCAGAAAATTTCACCTGTTGCGTAGTCTGAGGAGACGATATCGATCTTGCTGTCCAGGTTCACGTCCATCGCAAGATCAGCGAAATCGGATCGATATCCACTAGAGCCTGGCCCTCGACCCCACACACCAATCTCGCGAAATTTATGCGGAGTCCAGTTCGGCGCTTCATACCAGGTGTCGCCGCTCACGATATCGAGCAGACCGTCACCATTGATATCCGCGGCTGTTGCGGCTTCAAAGTCCGAGTTGGCATTGATAACAATCTTTTTAAAATGAATTTTTGATGGTTGAGATTTCGGCGCGATATCACCCGGAGTATCCTGCGCGAATGAAGGAAGTGTGCCAAAGACCATAACTAATGACGTGATGAAAGCAATTTTGAGAGTTAGGGAATGCAAGAGGTAATCTCCTTAACTGAGGAAAGCTGAAGCTTAAATGCTGGAGTTATATTCAAATTCGACTCGCCAAACTCCTGCATCAGAAATTTGGGGAATGAAGTTCGTGTAAACCTTTACTGTTAATTGATAGTGATTGTTCCACTGCTAGTTGAAGTAATGTAGCTGCTATCCCCTGAAAAAGATACTGTCATTGCTTGAGTTCCTGGAGCAGTCCTAGGTGGTATTTTATATCTGAATGTGCAAAATCCATTTGTTTGAGTAACAGATGTTCCCACGGTTTGGCTATTCACAGATAGATTAACAGTTCTGTCGAGAATTGGCATTCCGAAGACATCCCAGAGTCGAGCAGTTATAGTTACAGTTAGATTTGCTGTGCCTGATCGATTCCAAACAAAGATTCTCGAATCGAACTTCTTGATTGTGAGAGCTCCAACCCCAGACGAACCATTGTAGACTGTGTCTCCGCTAAAGTTTACTGTGATAGTTGCCGTTGTTACTCCTAATGTATTGGAGACTGTGTAGAGTAATCGCCCAAATCCGAGACTATCTGTTACCGCTGCTCCAATCTTGGAGCCATTAACGCTGAAATCGACTGATCTATTTGCCGCCACATGCCCGCTATCATTCAATACTCGGCATAGGAATGTTATTCTTTGGTCAACAGCTGCTGTATAATTATTTATCTGTATAGAGGTATTGGATCGGGAGACGGTGAGTACAGTTGAATATGCGATGGGCTTGTACGAGTTATCTCCAGCGAAAGTAGTGGTGAGAGTATGTGGACCAGATGCAGTCTCCTGCGGAAGCATATAGATGAGTTGTGCCGTACCATTTGAGCTCGTTATCGCACTTCCTATAACTGAGTTATCAAATAGGAAAGTTATTTTTCTTCCGGAAATCGAGCTCCCGCTGGAAGTCAATAGCCGTGTTGGAATAACAAACTGTTTTGCGGCCTTGGCAGTTAAGGTATTCAGCAAAATCTTGGTATCTGCAATGATCGCTGTCAAAAAAACAGATTTACCTACCGGGTCGTACTGTGTGTCGCCATCATAGGAAACTGTAATAGTTGACTGGCCTACCGAGAGCGTGTCTGGAATCAGATATCGCATACCTGTCAAACCGTATCTATCGGTGATTCCAGAGCCGATCCTGTTTCCATTTAGAGTGAATTTTAAGGTTTTACCCTGAATTGCTTTGCCAAAATTAGAATGCAGTTGTGCTTGCAAATTCACAATTGATCCGACCATACCTGCGGTTGGAGTAATCTGAATATCAGGGGTTATCCCGGTGCGTGAAAGGGCCAGAGTGTGATCATACCCGGCTGAAACAGCTCCTATTCCAGAAAGCCCGATAGCTTGCACTGGTGTGTTAATATATTCGATATTTGTGCCATCCCCAATTTGCCCAGCGTAATTATATCCCCACGACCAAACTGCGCCATTAGCTTGCAATGCAACGCTGTGATATCCTTTGACAGAAATTCCGACAATATCAGCCAAGCCCTCTTTTTTGGTTATTTGTGTCAATGTATTATTAAATGCATTGTTGAACACTACAGACCAAACTCAACCATCATTTTTGAGTGCCAGTGTTTCATGGTTACCTTCAGCCATGGCTACAATTCCAGTTAGTTCTTTCATTTGAACAGGTAGGTTGAATTCTTTCCCGTGAACAGGTAGGTTGAATTCTTTCCCGGCAAAACCTTCGGAAAATCTACCCCACACCCAAACTGTGCCATCATTCTTTACCGCAATTGTATTGTTTTCAGTCCCTAAAATATTCATAATGTTCGATAGACCCTGTACCATATGCGGAATACTGTTGTCAGTGTAGGTTTCATTACCTAGTTGACCGTAAAAATTCGCCCCCCCATGCCCACACGGTACCATCATAATTTAAAGCTAAACTATGTTCACCACCAGCTGCTACTGCTATTACATTTGAGAGATTTGGAACTTGAATGGATACATCACTACGAATATTTGTACCATTTCCAAGTTGCCCAAAATCGTTATCTCCCGATGCCCAAACAGTACCATCACTCCTAAGTGCTAGATTGTGATCAGTTCCCGATGCCACAGTTGTAATCCCCGTTAGCCCGATAGCAGGAACCGCCACGTTACTAAATCCAAATTCACCATTTCCAAGTTGTCCCCAAAAGCCGCTGCCCCATGAGAAGACATGCCCTTGTCCATTCGAAGCAGTTAATACGAGTAGATGAACCAGAATGAATGCCACAGTACAAGCAGCTCTGCGAGGTATTGTAAACATTATAAAACCTTCCTAAAATTACATAGATCGTGATGCGGTTAGTTCGTGGTCTTCAACATAACACACCTGGAAGCTTAGATATTTGTTCCGAGTATTTCATTCAAATCGATAATTCAATATACTGGAGGATATTAGAGAATAATTTCTTATTATACGTGTCTTTGCCTTAATATAGTCTACTACATAAACCATTCCAAATCTTGTAAATTTGTCAGTATTTATACGTTTATTCTATATCAGAGATTAAGGATTTATTAAGACAGGTGTCATTGAATGTTATAACATGATAGTAACATAATATCATTGAGTTAATCTATGCGTTGAAATATTATCTCTTTAAGCAAGAATGGGCTTGATAACTTCACCGCTGACGTCAGTGAGGCGCATGTTTCGACCGTTATAGGGGTATGTAAGTTTGGTATGCTCTATGCCCAGAAGGTGAAGAATAGTAGCGTTCAAATCGTAGACTGTTTGGGGATTATCGGCAGCGAGATAGCCTATCTCATCCGAGGAGCCGTAGATGGTTCCGCCCTTAACTCCCCCTCCGGCAAGCCAGACCGAGAACGATTTCGGGTTGTGATCCCGGCCGACACTTCCCTCCGTGAATGGCATCCTGCCGAACTCCGTGTGGAATACGATCAGAGTATCTTCCAATAGTCCGCGCTGTTTTAGATCCTTGATGAGCCCGGCAATCGGCTGATCTACTTCGCGTGCACGCCTCTCATGATTAGGGACGATGGCGTTGTGCGCATCCCAACTCTGATCGAATACACCGCCGCCGCTATATATCTGTACAAACCTTACTCCACGCTCCACCAGTCTCCGAGCTAGCAGGCATTGGCGGCCAACAATCTCGGTTTCGGGTCGGTGCAGGCCATAGAGTGTTTTGGTCGCTTCGCTTTCACGGCTGAGATCGACCGCTTCAGTAGCTTCTGACTGCATGCGATAGGCGAGTTCGTAAGATCGAATTCTTGCCGCCAACTCCTGTTCCTCAGGTCGGTCGCGCAGGAACTCTTCGTTCAGTTTGCCGATAAACTCTATCGATTCTCTCTGTTTCTCAGGTGATAATCCAACAGGGGGCTTGAGATTCAGTACCGGCAAGCCGGTGCTGCGAAATTGAACTCCTTGATAGTTGGAAGGAAGAAATCCGGAATTCCAGTTGCCTGCGCCCCCGCCGACCAGTGCACGAGGATCGGTCATAACGACGAAAGCGGGCAGGTTCTGGTTCTCGGTTCCTAATCCATATGTCACCCAATTGCCCAGCCCCGGTCTGCCGCTGATGATCGAGCCTGTGAGCATGTGATAGACCGCTGGAACGTGATTATTACTGTCCGACTTCATGGATCTTACGAGCGCGATGTCGTCTGCGCAGCCACCGATATGAGGAAGAAGATCGGAGACCGGCATACCACATTTTCCGTATGGCTTGAACTTCCACGGACTTTTCATGAGTTTGCCAGGAGCGCTGCGGCCACCTGTATCGAACCCGGGTCTGCCGGCTACAGAAACGCCATTCTGACGTTCGAGCTCAATCTTAGGATCGAATGTGTCGATGTGACTGATCCCTCCAAACATGAATAGCGAGATGACTCGCTTGGCCTTGGCCGGGAACATCGGCGGTTTCGGAGCTAGTGGATCGACGGAACCATTCAGTCCATAGGCAGATACAGGCTGTAATAATCCGTCCGAACCAAGCATGCAAGCAAAAGCTAGGCTGCCTATACCTCCGCCTGCTCTCGCCAAAAACTCTCGGCGCGCTATATATTGTGAACTTTTATGATCGTCATGATTTAGCATATCTTTTGCTCTTCTTTAATTTTTGGGCGTCGGGATTGAAACTCCGTGCTGGAACAGTTTTCACAGATTATAGAGTAGCACACAGGTTCATCTTTACCTAAGTAATCAACTCATGAATTACATTTCCGTGAACATCCGTCAGGCGGCGATCAATGCCATTATTATGGAATGTGAGCTTTTTGTGATCTATACCGAGTTGATGCAGTACCGTTGCATGCAGATCATAGCAGTAGGTGGGATTGACTTCTGCTTTATAGCTCCAGGCATCACTCTGACCGTAAGTTGTACCACCTTTAATGCCACCTCCAGCCAGCCAAGAACTGAAAGTATACGGGTTGTGATCTCGCCCTTTACTTCCCTGACTACATGGCATCCGTCCAAACTCTGTTGTCCAAATGACGATAGTATCGTCCAGCAGACCACGTGCTTTCATGTCCATAATCAGTGCTGCGGATGGCCGATCCATCTCAGCTGCCATCATCCCATGATCACGAGCTAAATCCTCGTGTGAATCCCAATTTCTGCGGGGAAATCCATTGTCGGCTCCGCTCCATACCTGCACGAAACGAACTCCTCGCTCCAGCAGTCGGCGTGCGATCAGGCATCTTCGTCCGAAATCCTCGGTAATGGGCTTGTCCAGACCATAGAGATTCTTAATGGCACTATTTTCTTTAGAAATATCCAGCACTTCCGGTGCACTAAGCTGCAATCGTGCGGCAAGTTCATACGATTGAATGCGGGCTTCCAGCCGAGAATCACCAGTATGTTTGCTGAAATGATCTCGATTGAGATCATTCAGCAGATGGAGACCTTCCGACTCCGATTCAGGAGTAATAAACGATTTCGTCGGAGGATTGAGATCAAATATCGGATTTTTTGATCCCGGGCGGATCATAGTGCCCTGATATGCCGCCGGGAGGAAACCTGCGCCCCAATTTGCTGGCCCATTGGGAGCAAACCCCCGCATATCGGGCAGAACCACGAATGCGGGCAGGCTGTCGTTCATCGAACCCAGCCCATAACTAATCCACGACCCCATGCTGGGGAACCCTGGCAGAACAAAACCCGTGTTCTGCATGAAGGTAGCAGGGCCATGAACATTTGATTTCGATACCATCGAATTGATAATCGCAATGTCGTCGGCACAGTTGGCCAAGTTTGGAAGAAGCCCGCTTATCCAGAGGCCGCTATTCCCATGCTGTTTCCATTCCCATGGGCTCTGCATCACACTTCCCGGAGAACTCTGGAACAGCTCTATTTTGGCTCCGGGATCGAACGGCTGTCCTTTTCTTTTAATCAGTTCCGGTTTATAATCGAATGTATCTACTTGACTTGCAGCACCGGACATAAATAGCTGAACGACTCTTTTTGCACTCGCTTTATGATGGAGTCCGCCGTTTAAATCCTGGCGGCCCTTGCCAAATTTCTCGGTCTCTGCGAGTGCGCCCTCGGAGCCTAGCAAATACGACAGGGCAATACCACCCAGACCTCCTCCGGCCTTCCAAAGTAATTCACGACGATTAATCTCTTTTGGTATCATTCAAAAACTCCAATAACTATGAGAACTGTAAATTTTTTCTTTGATAAAACATTTCTCAGTTTTCAGTCCAGAAATAGAAACTCATTCGTATTGAACAGAAGTCTGCATGTGTTAGCCAGGCCGCGCCGTTTCGCAAAACGAATTACTTTTTCTATTTCGCCAAATGCCGGTTTGCGTCCAAGTACAGTTCTATAGAGATCATTGATTTGAGCATCAATTGTCGCATTTCTTTTCTGTAAGCCGGCAGAAAACAGTTCGGACTGTTGAACCATGAAAGGGTCATTCCACATAATTAAGGCCTGCAGTGCGGTAAGTGTCGTGTTTCTGACCGGAGTATTGATGTTGGGATCTGCGCAGTCCAGACACTCCAAAAAGGGGTTTTGAACACTGCGTACCTGAAAACAGTAGACCGCTCTTCTCCAGGCTGAAGAACTTAGTATTTTGTCCAGATCGAAATGATCGTATCTTGGCGAGTAGTCATACGTGTATTTGAAGACCTCATAGCCGGGGCCACCCATTTTTAGATTTAGAGTTCCGGCCTTCGCGAGCACGCTGTCTCGAATTTCTTCGGCATCCAGACGTGTGCGATTCATTTTCCACAGCAGTCGATTATCAGAATCCAGTTTTTCAAACGCAGCATTCCCTTCGGATGACTGCATATATACTGAGCTAAGCATGATGATACGATGAAGCTGCTTTAACGACTGTCCATGTTCCAAAAGATAACAGGCAAGCCAGTCAAGCAGTTCAGGGTGCGTTGGGGCTGACCCATTCTTGCCGAAGTCGTTCGGCGTGTCTACAATTCCTTTGCCGAAATGATAGTGCCATACTCGGTTCACAATGGAACGCCAGGTGAGCATATTTTGTTGAGAACTGATCCATTTCGCGAGCGAAGCCCGGCGGTCACCTTCACTATCAGTATCCTTCAAAGCAAAAACTGCATTCAGCCCGGGAACACAACTTAGCGCACCCGCTCGAACTAACTCCCCATGCTGTTCCACATCTCCGCGCCTCAGCACCCATATAGGACGTGGGGCATGCGTCACAAGCGCGAATACCTGATTCGGTTTTAGCATATGGTTAAGCTCTGTCAAAGTTTCCTTTAATTCCTTTTTCAGAGCGGCTAAAGCAATTAACAGTTCCTGACTTATCAGCGCGTAATGTTTCTTTTCACGCTCATCTAATAGAGTTCTAATGGTCAATGTATAGCCAAGTTTCTGCTTTAGCAGGTCTCTTGCGCTGCCCGAAGTGTAGTCCGGAAGAGAGGTACGGCTGTCGAAACCATCTACGAGATATTTAGCGCTCCATCGGCCATCTTCAATAGAATCTCTTGCAGTTATTATGGCTCCACGCGCGACGTTTCTCCCATTGGATTCGACCTGGACTTCTCCCAATGCAAACACAAAGTCGTAATTTCGCTTCCAGAGCTTTGTAGCTGTGATAAGAACATAACGGGCCGTAACATCTTGAAATTGAAACAGGGTTGGAATATCCCATAAACTAGCATCATCTGCCTTAGTGCAGTCAACGATGTTGGTTTTCTGTATGAAATCAGAAGTATCCGAAACTTCGATTCTGAATCGCGCTGGAAATCCGAATCCCGGGGTATCTCTGAAATCAACTGGGCGCGCTGGAAAAAGGATAACGGAACTGAGCGGAAAAGATTTGCCTAAATCAATTTGTACCCATTTTATCTGATCTGGAGTTTTAGATATCAGACTATGATATCCATTGGTTTCACTCGCTGTACCTGGTATTTTAGGTAAAGAGTTCAGTTTGAATCTTTCCAATTCAAGCTTCTTGTCGAGTTCAATCAGCTCCGGACTGCCGAGACTGTCGATCTTTTTTTGAAGAGTATCCCTATCCTGAGTCAGGGATGCGACTCGTGATGTTAGTACAGCACGCTGTTTCATACGTTCGGGAGATTCATAAGGGCGATCACCGCGCTCTACACCAGAAAATACTGCCTGCAGTCGATAGTAGTCACGCTGGGGAATTGGGTCAAATTTATGATCATGGCAGCGGGCACAATGGACAGTCATACTGTCGAAGGTAGCCAAAGTGTTGGCAGCCATATCATCACGGTCGAGAAGACGTGTCTTCTCCTTTTCAACAGTGCCTTCTTTTAATTCTAGATTCCCCACGGCATCCCAGGGCCCGGCAGCGATAAATCCAGTGGCTATCAGCGCCTGTGAATTCAGAGGAAACAACACATCCCCCGCTATCTGTTCCTGAATAAATCGGCTGTATGGCATATCCGCATTGAACGAGTTGATGACGTAGTCTCGATAGGGCCAAGCATTATCTCGCCTGGTATCCTTATCGTATCCATGCGTATCGCCATAGTGTGCGAGATCTAGCCAGTGGCGCCCCCAACGTTCCCCGTATCGTGGTGAAGCTAACAGCCGGTCAATCAGCTTTTCATAAGCATTCCGGCGAGTATCTTTGATAAAAGCATCCATTTCAAGCGGCGAAGGGGGCAGCCCGGTGAGATCATACGCTGCGCGTCGAACGAGTATACGCTTATCCGCTCGACGAGAGGGCACAAGATTCTGATGTTCTAATTTGGCAAGAATAAAGGCGTCGATAGGCGTCCGCACCCAAGCTTTGTGTTTTACAGTCGGAATAGTCGATTTGCCAATGGGCAGAAAGGCCCAGTGTGTTATTAAATTCTGTGATTTATGTCCGCCTGGCCATTCAGCGGCTGCCTTCACCCATCGTGTCAAGAGCGCAATCTGCTCTTCATTTAATTTTCCTTTGGGCGGCATCTGAAGGGATTTATCGGAGTAGTCAATAGCTTTCAACAAAAGGCTCTGTTCGGGATGCCCTGATGCTATCGGGGATCCTCTGCCGCCGCCGCGAAGTATTGCATCTCGGCTATCCAGGCGTAATCCACCCAGCTGCTGCTTCTGACCATGGCAGGAGAAGCAGGATGTTTTGAATAGAGATTGTACCTGCTCCTCAAATTTATTAATATTTTGCTGTGAATCCGATGCGAAGGAAAATATAGGGATTGAGATGCAAAAAAACGAAAAGATAAAAAAAATCGAACCATAGGTTTTGGATAATATTTTCATTTCAAAATTCCGTCAAATTAAAAGTTGAAGAGCTGGGGTATTGATCGCGATGCTAGATCAATAATACAACAGGGATAAGTGATTATCCTCTATGTGGAACGAGAGCATTAGGTGTATAATGATTGTACAAAACGTTTAGATTGAATAAATGGCATTTGTCTCCGGAAATATTAACATTTAGAGGATCAATAGAAGCATGGCGGAATTCACAGATGAACTAACACCCAGAGAGATTGTCGCGGAGTTAGATAAGTATATCGTTGGGCAAAAAAATGCAAAGCGAGCAGTTGCGGTCGCGCTTAGAAATCGATACCGCCGCCGCATGCTTCCGGAAGAGATGAGAGATGAAGTAATCCCAAAAAATATTTTAATGATTGGGCCTACAGGAGTAGGGAAAACAGAGATCGCCCGCCGGCTCGCGAGCCTCGCAAAAGCGCCATTTGTTAAAGTAGAAGCAACGAAATTTACTGAAGTGGGATATGTTGGCAGGGACGTCGATTCGATGATTCGCGATTTGTTGCAAGTCTCTATCAGACTGGTGGAAGCAGAGAAAATTGCTGAAGTGAAACCAGCGGCTGAAGAACGTGCCATCATGCGGATCGTCGATATCAAACAGCCATTAAAAGCACCCGCTACTCGCAAAAAGGGATACGATGAGAATAATGAACCTCCGGATCTTACCAGAGCTATTCGTCAGATGATGGGCCCGCTTCTTGGAAATATGCCAGAACCTGAACCCGTACGAAATGCAGAGCCTCCAGAGCCAGTAAGAGATAATACAGTAGAACTGGAGGAAGAAAAAAAAGACACCGAACGACGCGAGCGAATTCGTACTTCCTTAAAAAAACAGATCGAAACAGGCGCTCTCGACGATGATAAAATCAAAATAACGGTTGAAGAGAGCCAGGGGGTCCCTTTCATGCAGGTATTTTCCCCACAGGGCATGGAAGAGATGGGCATGGACGTTCAGAGCGCCTTGGGAGGAATGATCCCTAAGCGGCACAAACAGCGAGAGGTGACCGTTGCAGAAGCGAAACAGCTCTTTACGCAGGAAGAGGCGCAAGCGCTTATTGATAGAGACGGACTTATTCGAGAAGCGATCTATCGGGCGGAACAGTCTGGTATTATTTTCGTAGATGAGATTGATAAGATTGCAGGGCAGTCTCGTGCAGGTGGATCAGGCGGCGGTCCGGACGTCTCTCGGGAAGGTGTTCAACGTGATATTCTACCTATCATTGAAGGATCCACTGTCACTACTAAATTTGGTCCTGTCCGAACCGATCATATCCTTTTCATAGCAGCTGGGGCATTTCATGTCTCCAAGCCATCTGATCTCATCCCAGAGCTGCAGGGACGGCTTCCTATTCGAGTTGAGCTTGAAAACCTGACGGAATCGGATTTCAAACGAATTTTGACTGAACCGCGAAATGCTCTTACGCGGCAGTACTCCTCACTCCTTGCGACAGAAGGGGTGACTGTCGAATTTAACGATGATGGTATATCCGAGTTGGCGCGGGTGGCGGCAGAAGTCAATCGACGTAGTGAGAATATAGGAGCGCGCAGACTGCATACCGTACTAGAAAGACTGCTGGAAGATGTGTCATTTCAAGCGCCGGATATCGAAGAGAAGATGATTTTAGTAGATGCTGCGTATGTACGCCATCGACTGGAAGATATCGTCAAGGACGAGGATCTGAGCAGATATATATTGTAACAATACATTAACAATATTCGATTAAATGAATGTCTACGCAAGCTGCGTTCCAAACGATTGATGTCGGAAGATATTTTTTTGGACAGGATTTACCGGATTTAAAGGATTAATTTGTAGTACAAGAATAGCTAATGTGCGCGGTGCATAGCATTTATTTTGCGGACTTAATTCTGTAAATCGGGTTATTCCTGTATTAAAATTTAGAAAAGTTACTTCGAGCGCACGCGTCTGATATTTTTGATTATTTTGCTAGAGTCGCATCTTTTGAATCAGGATTAATCAACCTGCTTCGAGATACTTCTCCAGGGGGGAGATTTTTCAAATGACTATGACAGCTTCGATTTTAGACCGACTGAGTACTGAGTATCCGCTTCAGCCAGAAGTAATAGCTAGTTTTCGTGAAAACGGGCATGTGATGCTTCCTGAGTTATGTAACCTCGCCGAAGTTGACGAAGTTAGATCCGTATTAAATGGCGCAGTTGCCCGGTTGAATACAGAAGTGCGGCCACTTGAAGAGAGAGATACATACGGCAAGGCATTCCTTCAGATAATGAATCTCTGGGTCAACGATAAAGCAGTACAGAAATTTGTACTTGCTAAACGATTTGCAAAGGTGGCTGCGGAACTTATGGGTGTTGAGGCTGTGCGCTTGTATCATGATCAGGCGCTTTACAAAGAAGGTGGCGGCGGGCACACTCCATGGCATCAGGACCAGTACTATTGGCCATTAGATACGGTAAATACAGTAACTATGTGGATGCCATTAGTGGATGTGCCTATCGAAATGGGTGCTCTAACTTTTGCGAGTGGTTCACACAAATCAGGATTTATGGGCAGCATCGAGATATCGGATAGATCGCAATCGGAATACGATATGTTGGTGAAAGAGAAGGGGTATCCTGTTCGCAATCAGGTAATGAAAGCAGGAGACGCCACTTTTCACTCAGGCTGGACTCTGCATTGCGCTCCCGGAAACGCAGGAACAACCACCCGTGAAGTGATGACGATTATTTACTACGCCGACGGAGTCAATATATTGCCAGTTCTGGATAACAAGAACCGTGAAAACGATCTTGATTCCTGGTTTCCAGGTGTAAAGATTGGTGAGCCTGCGCTCAGCAGATTAAACCCTCTCCTGTATAGTCGATGAGTGACACGCTCCAGGGAACCGCAGATAGTTCCTGGCCATTGGAACCATTGCCGATTGTGGTAGTCGGTTCTACTGGTGTAGGCAAAACTGCCGTTGCGATTGAACTTTCGAAAATTCTCAATGGAGAGATCGTAAACGCGGACTCGATGCAGGTCTATCGAGGGATGGATATCGGGACTGCAAAACCGAGTAAGGTAGAACAGCTCCAGACTGTTTTTCATCTTCTGGATATTGCTAATTCTGATCAGCAAGTGAATGTATCCGATTGGAAATTACTCGCTGAAAATGCAGTTGGGGACATTTCGTCACGCGGGAAATATCCAATTATCTGTGGTGGAACCGGCTTCTACATCAAAGCCCTTCTTCAGGACTGGAGCATGGCTTCTGCATCTCCCAATACAGAATTGCGCGCAGTTCTCCAGCGCAGACTGAATGAGATTGGTTCCGCTGAAATGCATCGAGAACTGTCGAGGGTAGATTCCACCACTGCGGAGCGATTACACCCAAATGATACATTTCGCGTTATGCGTGCGCTGGAAGTGTTTCAGTCAACCGGAGTATCAATTTCAGCGTATCACGCTCAGGATAGATCAGTAAAAAAACGACGAGGAGCGTTCCAGGCAGGGATTTCGTTACCGAGAAGTGAAATGTATGCTCGGATTGAATCACGAGTAGATGAGATGCTGCAGAAAGGTTTCGTCGAAGAGGTTCGTTCACTTAAATCGCTAGGATATTCGCAGGACCATGCCCCTATGCGCAGTCTGGGTTATAAGGAGATTGATGCCTATCTGAGAGGTGAATTTAGTTTCGATGAGGCGGTAAGCTTAATTAAACAAAATACGCGCCGTTATGCAAAGCGGCAGCAAACCTGGTTTCGAGCCGATCCGGATATTTTCTGGATAGACGCGCAGACTATTAGTTCGGCAGAGGCAGCCACCACTATTTTAAGTAAAGTAAGGTGAGCATCGCCCGATGGCCATTTTTATGATGCCAATATTTTATATGGCGGAGCATTTTCATGAACAAACCTCAGTTGAATCTACAGGATATATTCCTGAATCAAGTACGAAAAGAGAATATCGGAGTAACGATATACCTGATCGGTGGTGTACAGCTGCGAGGGATGGTACGAGGTTTTGACGCTTTTACTATTCTTCTTGATTCCGTAGGCAAACCCACTCAGTTAGTTTATAAACACGCGGTGACTTCAATCGTACCATCAAGGCCGGTATCGAACTTCTATCAGGATTCACACAGAGAGCCAATGGGAAACCGTGAGGAGAGAGAGCCGAGGGAACCAAGGCCTGCTCCAACTACCGACGAGGCATAGAATTGATGCTGTTATAAAACACAACACTCTCTTCCCCCCCGATTTCGCAAGGAGTAATCGTTTGAACTTTACTAAGATGCAGGGAATTGGCAACGATTTTATCGTTGTTAACGCCTTGTCTGAGCCGCCGGAAGAAAAATCACTGCCGGAATTAAGCCGGCGGATAAATGATAGAAAATTTGGCATCGGCGGTGACGGCCTAATTCTAGTACTTCCCTCCAAGGTTGCCGATTTCAAAATGCGTATGCTTAATCCAGATGGCAGCGAAGCAGAGATGTGCGGAAATGGCATTCGCTGCTTTGCAAAGTATGTTTTCGACAGGAAGCTGTTCCCGGAAACTCAGATCAAGGTGGATACTCTGGCTGGCACCAAGGTGCTTCGGCTACAGCTTAAAGCAGGAAAAGTCGAAAATGTAAAGGTCGATATGGGAACACCAATGCTTCTTCGTTCGGAAATAACTATGCGTGGTGAAGATAATGGCAGGGTGATTGCTGAAGGACTAAAAGTTGACGGTAAGAGATTTGAAATCACGGCAGTTTCGATGGGAAATCCTCACGTTGTCATATTTGAAGAATCTCTCGAAAACTATCCTGTATCAAAATATGGTCATTTAATTGAGAATCACAAATCGTTCCCGTATCGCACGAATGTCCATTTTGTACAGATATTAAGCACTTCTGAACTATTGATGAAGACATGGGAGCGGGGCGCCGGTGAGACTCTGGCTTGTGGAACGGGAGCGTGTGCTACAGTGGTGGCAGCCATACTCAATAAAAAGACTTCTCGAAATGTGCTTGCACACCTCCCTGGTGGTGATCTGCGGATAGAATGGACCGGGGATGACAGAGTGATGATGACCGGGCCAGCAGAAGAGGTATTTACCGGGCAGATCGATATTTAATACGGTTAGGAGATCTTATGAAGTTAGGGGCGAATTCAGTACTATTTGGCGGCCATTCTATGGAGACCGCATTTAAATATCTGGCCATGTCGGGTTATGACGGTATCGAGCTTTCAGCTATCGATGGGATGAGCGAGCACCTTGTACTCGACCAATGGCAGGAGTGTGCGCCAGAGATAAAGCGGCTATCCAAGCAGTACGGGCTGGAGTTGCTGGCGATGGAACAGCCTTCCCAGGACAGCGCAAAAATGGAACTCGCTTTTCAGGCTGCAGTAGAGATTGGAATACCTATAATTAACTGCGGACCTGGCGGCAAATCAGGCGATGAAGACACTTTGAAAGAGTCCATTGATTCGCTTGGTAAACTCGCTTTCCGGGCGGAACACTACGGAGTCACTCTCTGCGTTAAAGCCCATGTTGGAGCGAGTATCTGGAATACTCCTACTACCTTAAGGGCTATGAATGAGATATCATCGCCCGCTTTTGGGATCGATATGGATCCATCACACATCTGGCGCGGGAACGAAAATCCTGTCGAAGCGATAGTTGCGGTTATCTCACGAGTAAAGCATGTTCATATCCGGGATTGCAAAGGCAGGCAGCAGGGTCCTGGCAAGCCAGAAGATCAGGCGAATGGCCGGGGTGATATCGATTTGGTGGGATATGTGAGGGTACTTCATGAGCATGGCTATGATGGCGCACTCGATTTAGAAGTAATTGGCGCAAAAGACTATTCTATCGAGCATTGTTGTGTAATCGCTGCCGAGACAAGAGGCCACATGCAGGCATCACTGCAGGCATGCGGCGCAAGATAAACAAATCTATTTCTTCAAAAAACACCACGAGGCTTCGGCACCGTGGTGTTTTTTTGATCCCATGCTTCCAAAAGCTCTGGTATAGTGACGACTTGAAATCCTTTTTTTGAGAGTCTGTCTAGTATTTTGGGAAGGGCATCGGCAGTATGTCCTTTATCTGAGCTGTCGTGCATCAGAACAATATCTCCCGGCTCTACACCAAGAGTAACATTATCGAGTACCATTTTCTGATCATGAGTCGCAGTATCCGCGGAACTCACTGACCATATTACGACTGCGTAGCCTCTTTTGAGGGCCGATTCTGTATAGTTGCTGTGCGTATTTCCATATGGAGGTCGGAAGAGCTGAGTTGATTTTCCTGTGATAGTTTTTAACAGAAGTTCGCACTTGCTCAATTCATCCTCCGCCTGGGTTGCGGTGGGAAGGCGGGAGTGGGTAAACGTGTGAATTCCGATAGCATGACCTTCATCCGCGATCTGCTTCACAAGTTCTGGATGTAGTTTTGCCTGATTGCCCAGAATGAAAAAAGTGGCGTGTGCGTGATGCTGTTGGAGGGATTGTAAAATTCGAGGAGTATTGTTTGCTGATGGCCCATCATCGAATGTAAGCGCGATCAGCTTAGGCTTGAAATATCGAAATCTCTTCCTAATAATAACTGAATGATAACTATCCGGTACTTTCCAACTCTCTCGTTGTGAATTTGGAGGAGTGCTGAATACCAGAGCTAGAATAAAAAGGCAGAGCATATCTACTCCATTCTGCGAGGAATGGAACGAGTTGAAATCTCTTTTAGAACAGATACAGGAATATCAGTAAGTATATCAGGGCCGATACTTATGCGCAAGTTCTCTCCTCCCACGGTACCTATCCATGCCGTCTCAACTCCAAACGCTAAAGCACGTTCCTTAAGTTTAGAAAGCTGTTTTTCCGTACGTACTGTCACGACTGCCCTTCCCTGAGCCTCACCGAAAAGTAGGGAGGAAGGCTGTGCTAATTCAGGGAAATCGTTTCTGTTGAGCAAGATAGCAGCGCCCTGGTTACTTATCATTGCGCTCTCAGCCAGGCAGATAGCAAGTCCGCCATCCGATACATCGTGGCTCGAGGCGAACAGGCTATCTCCTATACACTCCAGAAGCAGTCCTACTAGATTTTTCTCACCCTCCAGATGAACCCTTGGGGGAACTCCTGTCTCTAAATTATGCACCACGCTCAAGTACTCGCTTCCGCCGAGACCTCCCGTATGATCCCGATATGCAGTCAGGAGTACGATGGTATCCCCTTCGCCATCTTCACGGAATCCAGCCTGGCATCGCCGATTCACATCGTCGAGAATTCCCAATATCCCGATTGTTGGGGTGGGGAAGATAGCGCCTTCTGGTGTCTCGTTATAGAAAGATACATTGCCCGAGATTACCGGGGTATTGAAAGCTTCTGTAGCGGATGCAAGACCCTCGACCGATCTTCGAAACTGCCAGAACCCAGTGGGCTTTTCAGGGTTGGCGAAGTTAAGGCAGTCTGTCACCGCCACCGGCTTAGCACCCACACATGCCACATTTCGTGCAGCTTCAACCACAGCAATCTGGCCACCCACATATGGGTCGAGGTATCCGTATCGCCCATTTCCATCGAGCTTGAGTGCTATTCCTCTTTTGGTTCCACGTATTCGAAGCACAGCCGCATCAGAGCCAGGGAGTGCGACCGTTTGTGTCTGTACCATGCTGTCGTACTGAACGGTTACCCAGTCTTTAGAGGCAATCGAGGGAGAATCAAGTAGGCGAATCAACGCTTCGGCATATGAAATTGATGTGGTACTCGCCTCGGATGTGAGAAGTTCATTTGCTTCGATGAGCGATAGTTCGAAATGAGTAGTTACTGGCTCTGGGAGAGAACTCAAATCGAAAGCATGGAGTGCCTTGATATATTCTGGCTCTTCTGTCTGGAGATGATAGGTAGGGCATTCGTCTGTCAACGATTTCGCGGGAACTTCAGCGACTACCACTCCATTATCTTTCACTCGCACCAAGCCATCGTCAGTGACTAGCCCAATGACCGCTGCGCTCAGTCCCCACTTCCTGAAAACCTCTATGACTGCCTGCTCTTTGCCCTTTTGAACAATACACAGCATCCTCTCCTGTGATTCGGAAAGCATTATCTCATAAGGGGTCATATCAGATTCACGCAGAGGAACTTTGCGTACATCTATCTCCATTCCTTTGCCGCCTTTGGCAGCTGTTTCACAAGTCGAGCATGTTAGTCCGGCAGCTCCCATATCCTGAATCCCGACCACAAATCCAGTCTCCAGAGCTTCCAGAGTAGCTTCGATCAGGAGTTTCTCAAGGAAAGGATCTCCCATCTGTACGTTTGGCCGCTTACTCTCGCTGTCCGGCCCGAGTTCGACACTGGCGAAAGTCGCTCCGTGGATTCCATCCTTACCCGTTGCGCTGCCCACATATACCACTGGGTTCCCAATACCTTGAGCTGCTGCGCTGGCAATATTTTTGAGTTCGACAATACCCACCGCCATAGCATTTACCAGTGGATTTCCGCTGTAACATTTATTAAAATATATTTCACCCGCAACAGTAGGAACTCCCACACAGTTGCCATAGTGACTGATTCCAGCTACAATATGCTCGAATAAGTAGCGGTTGCGCGTATCCTCTAGCGGGCCAAATCGAAGTGAATTTAGCAGTGCGATAGGGCGAGCCCCCATGGTAAAGATGTCACGCAGAATGCCACCTACCCCGGTAGCAGCTCCCTGAAATGGTTCTACCGCAGAGGGATGGTTATGGGATTCAACTTTGAATACGATTCCGTATGTCTCATCGAGAGCAACGACTCCTGCATTTTCCAGTGAGCCCTGTTCCTGCGCCTCTTTATAATTTTTAAAAAGTGACAGCACCGGGCGGGAATACTTATATCCACAGTGCTCCGACCACATCACCGCATACATTCCCAATTCGGTAATAGTGGGTTCGCGACCTAATGTGTCCAAAATTTTCTGATACTCAGTTTCGTTCAGTCCCATCTCTCGGACCATATGCGGCTCAATCAAAATCTTTATTCCTCTGTTTGAAAATGTTGGGAGATAACTCTATATATTAGTATAGCCGAATTGAGAGGCAGTCATCAAGGTACCGCATGAAGGCAACGAATCAAAATATGGTTTTCGTTCGCCTTCTAATGCAGTTTATAACATAATTCACGAAATTATCGCAGAATGTTATTGACAACTGCTTGCCTTAATGATATACTCATCCGACTGAGATTAAACTCAGCCTGTACAAAACGTAAGGAGGGCTATACAGCATGCCATCAGGGAAAGTAAAATGGTTCAACGACGCTAAAGGTTACGGCTTCATAGAGACCAACGAAGGTAAAGACATTTTTGTACACTACTCTGCCATTCAAAAAGATGGGTTTAAAACTCTAGCCGAGGGTCAAGAAGTAAGTTTCGAGATAGTAGATGGCGCAAAAGGGCCACAAGCTGCGAATGTTACATCAGTAGCTTAAGTAATATCACGAATGAATCGGCATTTTCAGATACTTAAATCAAGTGCGAAATTTTGAAAGACAAATAGTCTGCCATTATATGCTTCGTGGCTATGCAGCCAACCTGCATACACGATTTTTGAACATGATTCATTACTGTATTCATTGACTTAATACGCTTCTACACTCTAAAATTGATGTTACCTGCCGAAGCGAGTGGAAAATTTACACCGGCCTGTCCCGAACATTCACGAGACATGCCGGTTTTATTTGTGATATATTATTTTCATCTCATGATTCAGTATAATGTGTAGTACAGTGAGGTAATTGCAAAAGTCCAACGAGTGCAGATTTTGCCTAACCTCCGTACCCCCTTCCCTGATTCCCTCGTACCTCGGAGGGAAGGGGGAATCTTGATCATTAATTCTCCCCCTTCCCTAACGCAAACAGCCTTATCATTTGCGTTAGGGAAGGAGGCCGGGGGGGTTAGGCAAAGAGATGGCCAATTGTGAGATTTTTTCGACTTATGCAATTACCTCCTGTTAAGGATGGATAAGTGGAACTTCTATCATGTGCCAATCGTAATATTGGAAGTATAACAGCTTAAGTAGTTTATCAATAATTGGAGGATAAAATATTGAGTAGTGCAACAGCAGTCACAACAACAGATTTTGATCAGGAAGTTTTGAAATCTAATGTCCCTGTGCTAATCGATTTTTGGGCAGTCTGGTGTGGCCCATGCAAGATGATTGCGCCGCATGTAGATGCACTGGCTGCAGAGTATGCCGGCAAAGTCAAAGTCTTCAAGGTGAATGTGGATGAAGAACCAGACATCGCGGGGAAATATGGGATAATGTCTATTCCTACGCTCATGTTCTTCAATGAAGGTAAGCTGGTAGATCAAATTGTAGGAGCAGTCCCTAAAAGCGCCATTGCTGCAAAGCTTGAAGGATTACTATAAAAACTTGGCAAGGCGCAAATCCATATATTTGCGCCTTGTTTTTGTTTGGGATGTGGATATTTTACCACCTACTGAGGTTTGGAAACTCCAGATGTCTGTCTCAGTTCTTTTAGAAGTGGAACAGTTCGTGGATATCCTATAAAAACATCTTGCACAAAGGCATTTAACATCTGAGAATCTGTGCCATGTTTGCCGAGTTTTTCCTGTGCTCCTCGTTCCTGCTTGGCAGCAATGCTTATCTGCTCTTCATTCAGTATTCTTCGGATCGTTGTTGAGAGGCTTTTCAATGTATCCGTGTTTAGTTGTGTCCGCTCGGCCACGCGTTTCTGAAGCAGTACGTTCATCTGTTTTATAAAATCATCTGAAATATGATCGCCCACCAAGGCTTTTTTCTTGGTAGTTCGAATCAACTCGGACTGCCTACGTACCTCAGCTACACTAATCATTCGATACTTTCGAGTGTAAGTCTGTTCTGAACTGCTGACTGCTGTTATGAGCAGATCAAGCTGATCACTACTAAGTTTTAACGGAATGAGGACGTTTAGATGGTCGATATCATCGAGGGAATCGAAGAGTTCTGCTGCATCCCCAGGGGCCGCAAGAGAATTTGAATTTTGTTCCGACTGATATCCAGCAGCTGAAGTTTGTGTTTGAGTGACAAAGCACATCAGAAACACACTCAAACCGACTTTCAATACTCTGGCAAAGCATAAATTTAACCTGTTTCTAAACAACGTGATTATCTCCTCGTGCTCATTTTCACTTATTTTCATTTCAGCGGAGAATCTAAGACGGTATTACCACCCGCATCGTTACTATAAAGTGACAGCCATATCTAACGATAGATTTGCCACCAACTATTATAGCCTAACTTATGCGAATAGCGGATTTCATATCTATTTTGCATGTTTTTATCACATAATCTTCGGGATAATTTAGCATGGAACTTTTAACTGATTTTTTAAAAAAACGAGCTCAGATAAATTTTGACCGTCTCTTAGCACAGGTGGAATCAATAACTCCTGATCAAGCATTCGAAGGACGCATGGAAAATTGGCCTATTCATTCTTTTGGAATAGGGCAGGATGGTTCCATTGCAGGAATCGTAATCCATGTGGCTGCGTGGAAGCATCTAACCCTACCGATATTTATTAAAGATGAAGTGCTAAATACCAGGGATGACCTGGATATCAATTCCTTCTGTGAAATTAACGATTGGACTAGTATAGTTAAATGGCTGAAACAGGTAGGGGAGCTGTGGATGAATTTAATAATTCGCCTGCCCAACGAAAACTATCTTAAACAGCGATTGTGGGGCAATAAAAGTATTTCAGTACTCGATTTTATTGTGGAGACGATAGAACATGATGTGCAGCATGCGTCTCAGATCGAATATCTTAAAGTACTTAGGGATTGCAAGTCCGCTTGCAATCCCTAAATTACAACTAATAAATCTTATGCGAAGAACGGATTATTTGTTCCTTCACCCGACATTTTACAACCCCCATCAAAGTTATAAGTATCTGGTTTCCTTTTTATTTTAATTACTTCACCCAAAATGTATTTTTAATGTTCATAATATACTCCAGAAGACAGATGAATCGAATTGATAGAATATTTGGTGGGATGTACCGTTACTTAGGAGAAGCGCAGAATGAGCAAATGCAGGATGGATTTGAATTCCCTTGCGGACTATTTAGATAAAAAGATGGGTGAATCCGATTCTGCAAGGATTGAAACTCATCTCGCAGCGGGATGCGAATCCTGCGCTTCTCAGATACAGTGGATTAATAGAGTCAGTTCGGCGTTCATTTTTGGAGATGTGTCGCATGCTCCAGTTCTTCAAATAGATAAAGCGGTCTCGATTTTCCGCGATCTCTATACCAAACCTGTACAAATTAACTGGTTGGCGCAGCTCGTTTATGATAGTCTTTCCAGTCTTCAGCCCATTATGGCACGAGGGGAGAGATCAGCATCCAGGCATCGACTTTATCAGACAGAAAATTTTGAGATCGATTTATGGGAAGATCCAATTTCTCAACAGGAATCTTATCTCATCGGCCAGGTGATTCCAGTTAATGGGAGTGATCCAATTCACTGGGATAGTGTGCAGCTTTTCTGCAGAGATGGAAATGAAATTTCCCTGGTGCAGGAAGGGTCTGAATTTCATGCATCTGCTGTTCCATCAGGTAACTACAGACTGTCCATCATGATCAGTGGTAATATACTCAAAGTTGAAAACCTGGCGCTGGGAGCATGATTTGGCATCAGCACGAACCGATAACCTGGTAGGCAAACTTCTTAATCGTGGCGCCGATGCTCTCCCAGCTCAGATCGACACTATTTTACAACAGCCTGACGGAGAGTCAAAGCTTTTTCGTGCCCTAAATCTCCTTGTTCCATCGAATCCTACCACTGCACTCCAACTTGCTAGAAAGCTCGAAGATCGCTTGATACGATCGGGCGATAAATCCCTTGCACTGCCCACCTACAGACTGCTTGCTCAGACCCAGCGTGCGCTGGGGAGTCATCAAGATGCAATTATATCATACGAAGCAGTACGAAATGGTACGGGCAATACAACGGACGATCTTTCCACCGCTCAACATCTAACAGGTTATGTCGATTCCCTGGGAATAGTTGGCCGACCCGAGGATGCCCTTAAATTAGCAGATTCACTATTCCGCACACTTATCGCAGGCGGCGATTTACTGGAAGCGGCTAACGTGATGATCAACGCCGGAAATATCCTCTACCGGCGAGATGATTTCAATAAAGCCTTGGGATGCTACGACCGAGCCGAATCGCTTTTCACAGGAGAAGCCGAGAAAAAAAATCGTGCCAGGGTAATGGCTAACCGTGCAAATGTTCTCACTCAGCTGCATCGCGAAGAGGAGGCAGCAAAACTGCTCCAGCAGGCAGGTGAACTATTTGCAGAGTGTGGAATGGAACTCTCCGTCGGAATGGTGCAGGCTAACGAAGGATATCTGCAATTTATTTCCGGACGGCATATCTCGGCTATTTCTTTGCTTAACTTAGCAAGAGAGCTTTTCCAAGCGCATGGAAGATTGGTAGAAACAGCAAAATGCGATGCCGATATTGCCGAAGTATATCGTGAACTGAATCTGCTCTCTGAGAGCAGAGAGTGTGCCACTCGAGCTATTCAGACATTCCAAAGTATTCCAATGCCCTACGAAGAGGCTCGAGCCGAAATGACTCTTGCGAGTGTCTATAGCGCGCAGGGATTGCCAGATGATTCTCTGGAGTCACTCATAAGAGCAAAAGCCATTTTTGATTCGCTTGGAAATACACTGTATCAGTCGATTGTGCATCTCATGACTGCCCGTGTGCTGCATCAGATAGGCAGAGAAGATGAAGCCGCCTCTGCCTGCGTATCGTCCCTGGATGGATTCAAAAAATCGCACATACGTGCATGGCAGGCGGAAGCAGAACTCTTCCAAATGGAGCTGAGTGCATCATCCATACTGTCCGAAGCAAAGTTCCGAAGTATCATAAGCACCGCTAAGAGCACAGGGCGCCCATGGCTTCTTGCCAGGGCAGAGCGTGCTTATGGGCAGTATCTGCTGACCACCGGAAAAAACCAGCCTGCAGTGAGTCATCTCAGAAAGAGCGTTGAAGCGCTCGAAGTGGTACGAACAGGTGCAGTTCAAGAAGATATCTACACTTCTTTTATTGAGGATAAGATAAGTATTTATGAAGATTTAGTTTCTCAGTTACTAGCACGAGGCAGAGCAGCCGATATTGGCGAAGCCCTTCAAGTGGTGGAGAAGGCACGTTCCCGCATGCTGTTGGAACGCATGCATTCTACTCTTGAAAAGCAGCGTACTGAAGATATCTCTGAAGATAAAAAAGCGAATTTATTAACACTGCGGGCCAAACTTTCGAGAGCTTTCCATCGTATGCACTCCACTGAACCGGATAGTCTGCAGCGCCGTGCGGAAATTGATCGTGAAAACTCTTTTCACCTCCGATCGCTAGAACGAACCTATAAGAAAGCCCTCCTCGATCAAGAAATTTCACTTGCGGCACCGAATTCTGCTGAAAACGGAATCAGAAGCATCCCTAGTGTCTCCATGCTGCAATCAGCCATTGCAGACGACGAAAGCCTGATTGAGTATTTCGCTGTGAATGGCATGATCGGAGCCTTTATTCTGGATCGACAACAGATTGTGGTGGTGAAAAATATTGCGTCGTCTGATGAGTTATCACATTATACAAGACGGCTTAGATATCATATTCAGCGTGCGGAAATCATGGATCGCTATTTCAGTACACGCAAAGAGAGTATGCAGGAAGAGCTAGTCTGTCTTCTACAAAAATTATATCAACTTCTACTCGCTCCCGTTTTAGACCGTCTCCGACACAAAAAAATTGTCGTAATACTTCATGGATTATTACATGGAATTCCTATCCACGCTCTCCATGACGGCTCGAATTATGTACTTGATAACTACGAAACAGTATATGCAGCTAGTGCATCCACATGGTACTTAAGTCGTACCCAACACGATAAAAATACTGGATTAATTAAGGACTCAGCCACTTCGGGAACACTCCTTATGGCAATTCCGTCAAAAGGTATTGAGCGAGTCTCCGGTGAAGTAGACGGTCTCGCTAAATCATTAGAAAAGCCGATCGTTTTTCATGGTGAAGAAGCTACGATACAGGCGTTTCGAGAAAATGCACCTCGATGCAAGACAATCCATATTGCTACGCATGCTGTTTTTCGTGAGGATAGTCCACTCTTTTCCGCTTTGAAGTTTAGTGATGGCTGGCTGTTGGCTAGAGATTTATATGACATTAAGCTTAACTGCGACCTAGCTACACTTTCTGCATGTCGCACAGGTTCGACATTTGTTGCTCCCGGTGATGAAATATATGGGCTTGCACGAGGATTTCTTTTTGCTGGAGTGCGCTCTTTAGCGGTAAGTTTGTGGCCCGCAGATGATGAAGCCACCTCGGAGCTGATGCCGTTGTTTTACGAGGGAATTAATCAAGGGAAATCGCACGCGAGAGCTCTTCGTGATGCTCAAAAAACGATGCGTTTGAAATATCCACATCCCTATCACTGGGCACCGTTCATAATCATAGGGGAGAGATAAACGTATGATACACAGTAAACGCTTGAAAAATAGTCACTCTTCAATTTCGATTCTGCTATTTTTTCCGCTAGTAGTAATCCTGTTCTTCTCTGCGAAACCTATCTCTTGGGCTGATGGGGTTCTTTCGGGCCACCTCATTGTTCGCATTGGAACTGAGAGTGATGTCAAAGGCATCGAGAATGATTATGCGACTTCCTCAATAGATAGAATACCCGGTGCATCCGTCTACTCTCTAGAAACGCCAGCGGGCAGTGATGATATCACTTTCGCCAATGAGCTTATGTTGGATTCACGGGTACAGGATGTGGAGTTTGATCAAAATTTGGAGCTGCCTGAGATTCATGGCTATCCATTTCATTTTCCAGTGGATCGTACTTTTAGACCTGGGGCGTACTTAAATCAAAACGCTTATCAACAGGTAAATGCAGGTAACAACATGAAATCATGGCAGTTTCCGAACTATTCTTCAGCTTCTATCGTTCCAAGTGGACCGATAGTCGCTATCCTGGATACGGGCGCTGCATTCAACCATTCGGCCATATCCAGTAATCTTCTTGCAGGTTGGAACTCTTTCGATCCTGGATCACCGCCAGAGGATACTCCGAATTCTGGCAGCAGCCTCTATACTGGCCACGGCACCATGATTGCTGCACTTATTACCAGGCTCGCACCTAATTCTCAGATTCTTCCTGTGAGAATATTGGATGGCGATGGAAATGGGTCATTGATGAGTGTGCTTAAAGGTGTACAGTTCGCGATTGTACAAGGTGCTCGTGTCATCAATATGAGCTTTGGCACCACACAGTATTCTCGTATATTAGACGAGACACTTAGCCAGGCACGAGAATCCGGAATATTGATCGTAGCTGCGGCGGGCAATTCTGGCAAGAATCAAATAAGCTATCCGGCAGCATACGAAGCAGCAATATCGGTAGCATCTATCACAGCAAAAGGGCATAAGTCGTCGTTTTCAAACTATGGCACAAAACTTTGTGTCGTTGCTCCAGGGGAGCATATACGCAGTGCCTACTGGAATGGCGGATATGCCACATGGTCTGGTACCTCGTTTGCCGCGCCTTTTGTCACAGCACAGGTCGCACTAATTTTGGACAGCTACAGTACTCTGGGAGCAGAAGCAGTAGAGGAGAGAATTCGCGAAACAGCGCATTCTCTAAACGCATTAAACCCGCTCTATACTGGGCAGCTTGGAAATGGCCTCATCGATATTCAAGCATCGCTGAGTGCAGTTTACGATCATTAAATCTGTAACCCGCTTAATATCTCCAGTTTTGACTCTGGAATTTGATTTGACGCGTAACTTAATAATGTTCTGATTTCCAAAACTTTTATCCTAATTGAGGTAATTGCAAAAGTGTGGAAAAGAGGAAATATACTGCTCCTTGTGGGATTTTAAGCTAGTGGGCAATAAGCCAAAAGGAGTGCATACATGTATAGTATATCCGATTTCTGGTATAAATTTCAATTCTCTCTGATCCCCTATTTAGAAGATTATTCATATACACCAATTAGCAAAAACTCGAACAATTTCTTCGGACTGTCGACGTTGTAGACTTTGACCTACATATCAACAGCCCATACGTGCATAAAAATGGGACGTATGCGTGCGGATCGACGTAATCTCGCCCGGGCTTTCGAGGCTAAAGCCGTATACGATTTGCCCACGACTACACTTCTAGTCGAACATCTCAAAAATGAACCCGATCTGCGCAGGTTTTGCGGGTTTGAACGCCTCAAAAGAATTCACCTGTATTGAAAACAGCTTAAACAGACGCCCGAAGAGGCGCTGGCAGAACTCTCTAAAGTATGCGATGTTGGTTGCAAACAAGATTACAAGGGCAATAAGAACTATTGGATAGGTTATAAAGCTCACCTTGACTGAGCAGACGGCGGTTTCCCACTGCAGATGATAACAACTTCCGCCTCTGTGCATGATAGCCAGGCTGCTATTTAGGGTGGAGCGTATCACAGCCAGATACGTGACATCATTATACTCTCTCGCGGATTCGGCTTATGATGCTCTTGCTGTTCATCTGGCCTGTACGGAGCTTGAGCATGTGGCTATCATCGATGCCAACAAACGCCGCGGAGATGCCGTTCCGATGGAGAAAGATCGCAAAAGGCGTTACAACCAGCGGACTACTGCGGAACGTGGTAATAGCGGTCTCAAAGATCAATATGGTTTCAGTCATTTAAGAGTACGTGGCCATGCAAAAGTGCATATGCATCTGATGTTTGGGGTGCTGGCCCTATTCGCTGATCGATTGAACCATGTCTTCAAAACTTTAGCGTGAAAATTTCCCGACTTTTGCACAAGGCTCTATTGGGCAAGTATTAATATCGAAATAGGTATTAATGATCAATATAAGCGAGTATTAAATAGCTGCAAAAAAGCACAAAGTGCGCAAAAAAATAGTTTCTGCATGTATTTATATGTCAATTTATTGTGATTAGAAATTCTATATAGTCTTTTTGGTGCTTTTTTGCGGCTATGTTATCTGGTCTACGAGTTCACTCAGCCTACATCTTCAATGATTTATATTTGAAGTAAGACAATATTCGATTGTGTTAATAGCCATGCTGCATAGTAACAATTAGCGAACGTATAATTCATTCAGAAAAGACAGAAAGTTTCACATGGATAATCTCAAACCTGCGTTAAAACGTCAATATCACGCCGCGCACGATATGCTCAAAGGGGCCATTGTGGAGTGCCCGGACGCCATATGGATCGGTGGCGTTCCACCTCGGAGCTTTTGGAGGCTTGCATATCACACTCTGTTCTATACGCACCTGTATCTGCAGATACGAGATGAAGAGTTTGTCTGCTGGGAACTGCACCGAGACGAAGTCGAAAGCGACCAGGAAAGTGAGAGACTCGACGCGGCTCCCTATTCCAAGGAGGAGATCCTGGCTTATTGGGAACTCGTTGAAGCGATGGTCGGTACTCAGCTCGATAAGATCAATCTGAATTCGCCCGAATCTGGTTTTCGCTGGTACAAAATCCCAAAACTCGACCACATCATCCTCAATATACGCCACATCCAGGAGCACGCGGGTCAACTCTTGGACCGACTATTCGAAGCGGGTATAGATCAGAAGTGGGTCACGTACCTATGATGGCTGACATACTCAAGCATGTTTGAAAAGTCTCTGCAGCTCAGTAAGCAATCTATCAATTACTCCCTGGCGAGTTTAGCATCTGACTGCTTTGTTCGCTGTGATACGATCCGAAGTCTGCTAACCATAGGGCCGGGTAGGGACACTAGCAGTTTCCTCGTCGCTTGCACTTTCGTGGCATATCTCCTGCAAAAAAATATCTTACGAAATGATGGAATCTTCTGGTACATTCAGAAATCGTAAAGCTTGCTCTTTTTCAGGACAAATATTCGTGGTTTAAGGAGAAGTCAGGTATATTTCTTAAGTAACATTTAAGTTAATAGCGTGTCCAATATCAATACTCAAAGTCGATTTATTTCTCTATTTCAATTTATTAACCTGTGAGATATTACATGAATTTGTTTCGTTCGTTTCATTCTCTCATGATATTGGGTTCATTAGGCATGTGGTCGGCATCGATACTAAGCGGTTATGCATCTGACGACACTCAGCCACCTCCTACTCCCGAACAGACAGCCTTTTTTGAAAAATCTATCCGTCCTCTGCTGATAGAGAAATGTTTTGCCTGCCATTCGGATAAAATGCAGATGGGCGGCTTGCGTCTTGATACTCGTGCATTTATTTTGAAGGGCAACGATCACGGATCATCGCTCAACATGAAACACCCCGAGTTGAGTTCCGTTATTAAAGTTATCCATTATGATGGCGCTGTCAAGATGCCGCCTGTCGGGAAATTGAAGCCTCTTGAGATTGCGGCGCTCACAGAATGGGTGCAAATAGGCGCTCCATGGCCTGCAGACAAGGCAGCCCCTACCCCTTCGGGAACTGCTCCGATGATCATTACGGATGCGCAACGCGCATTCTGGTCATTCAAGCCGGTTCGAAAACCCGCTATTCCTAAAGTCAAGAATAAAGCCTGGGTTAAATCCGGCATCGATAGTTTCATATTGTCCAAGTTGGAAGCGAAAGCGCTCAAACCCGCTCCACCAGATGATCGCCGAAGCCTGATCCGGCGAGCCTATTTCGATCTTATCGGACTGCCGCCAACTCCTTTGGAAGTGCAGGCGTTTCTGGTAGATAAATCCCCGAATGCATTCGCGAAAGTCGTCGATCACCTGCTGGCTTCATCGCACTATGGAGAGCAGTGGGGCAGGCACTGGCTTGACGTAGCACGGTATGCAGATTCTAACGGCCTTGATGAGAACCTGGCGTTTGGCAATGCCTATCGGTATCGCGACTATGTGATCGATGCGATAAACAAGGACAAGCCTTACAATCAGTTTATCTGTGAGCAGTTAGCGGGTGATCTGATCCCAGCGGCGAACGATGCAGAACGAAATGAGCATCTCACTGCTACCGGTTTTCTTTCCATGGGGCCTAAAGTGCTTGCCGAGCAGGACAAGCCCAAGATGGTGATGGACATCGTGGATGAGCAGATCGAAGTTTCGTCGAAAGCTTTTATGGGTCTAACGATTGCCTGCGCGCGCTGCCATAACCATAAGTTCGATCCCTTTCCTACTAAAGACTATTACGCACTTGCAGGTATCTTCAAGAGCACCAAAACCATGTCCGACCTGGGTTTTGTGTCGCGGGTTAATGAGCGTGACCTGATGACTACGGAGCTCAAGAGTCAGGTTGACGCACACAACGAAAAATTAAAGATCCTCCAGGCCGCCTATAAAGTCATCACAGATAAAGGAAACGCCGAACTCATAGATCTGGAAAAACGAGATTTCGAGAAATATCTAACTGTAGGTTGGGAACTCGCGCATCAGCCTATTATCAAATCAGTGGCTGAAACTAAACTTAAAACAGACGATGGTCGAATTCTCATCGAGGCTGAAAATTTCAATCGTGGTACCGTAGTCAAAAACTTTGATACTTACGGCAAGGGCATCGGTGTTATCAACAGTTCGGGGGCTCATGGGTACGCGGAGTGGGATATTTCGATACCCAATACAGACGGATATCAAATCGAACTGAGATATGCGTCTGCTGAAAAACGCCCTGTCCGCATCCTGGCGAATGGCAAAATTCTACAGCGTGATGCAGCCAGCCAGTCGACCGGTAGTTTCAATCCGGATGGCCAAAAATGGGAAGCTCAAACCGTTACCTTGCTGAACGCAGGGAAAAATACGCTCCGTATCGAAGTGGACGGAAACTTCCCGCATATCGATAAAATCCTTTTTATTCCCTATAGCGCTATTGCCGGCTCAGGTGCGAAAATCCCGCTGAATGCAGTTCAATTATCGGAAACAGCGGGCGTGAATTCTGCAATAGCGCTCCGGTCTGCGGAGATCATCAAAGGAGCTGGGGACATCAAGGCGGCGCGAACTATACTTGCGGATTCCAAAAAAGGACTTCTCTCGATCCCGGATAAAGCCGAACAATACTATACAGCGGCAGAACAGGCACTGGCAACAAGCGCAGATGCAGCGGTGAAAGGAGAAGAGGCGGCAGCGCCAAAAGTACCGAAGACTCTCGCTGTGGAAGAGGGAGAAATTCAGGATGTGAAAGTTCACATCCGGGGCAGCACTCTCACGTTAGGTGAGGTAGCGCCGAGAACATTTCTAGCTGTTTTGGGCGGCGACAAGGTGCCTCCAGTAGACAGTAAGCACAGCGGCCGGCTTGAATTTGCGAAATGGCTCACTCGCCCAGAACACCCTCTGACCAGTCGTGTCGAGGTAAATCGGATTTGGCAAACCCACTTTGGCATGGGAATTGTACGTACTCCCGATAACTGGGGTTTGCTGGGTGATAGACCGCAGCAGCCGGAACTGCTGGATTGGCTGGCGGCGACATTTATCGAGGATGGATGGTCGCTAAAAAAGATGCATCGTCGTATCATGCTTTCCAGCGCCTATCAGATGAGCTGTGCGGAAGATCCGAAAGCCATGCTCGCCGACCCGGATAACAGGTTGATATGGCGGATGAATCGCATTCGCCTGGACGCAGAACCATTCCGAGATGCTATCTTAACGGTCGCCGGGCAGCTGGATCAAAAGATGGGCGGTTCATTGATGAGTACAGGTGATAACGACTATGTTACGAACGACCAGTCCGGAAACGCCGGTCAGTACACCAGCCCGCGGCGAAGCGTCTACTTGCCAGTGATCCGCAATGCGCTGTTCGAGATGTTCCAGGCGTTCGATTTTGGTGATCCCAGCGCTCCCCATGCAATGCGCACTTCCACCACGGTTGCACCGCAGGCGCTGTATGTGATGAACAGTCCGTTCATCCTTGAAGAGTCCAAAAATTTTGCAAAAGAGCTGATTGTGAGCGCTTCGGATGATACGGAACGGATCAAGCACGGATATCTCCGAGCGCTTTCGCGGCCGCCAACAATAAAAGAGTTTGAACGTACAGCAGCCTACCTCAATAGATATCAGACTCAGTTAATTCCTATGGAAAAAGATGCGGAGAAACGCCGGGCAATGGCCTGGGAAAGCCTGTGCCAAATCATATTCGCATCTAATGAATTTATCTATCTGAATTAGATACGAAAACTGTTCAATGATGAAGTTTCGCAACGGAATGAACCCGGTTTATTCATGAAGTTTCACTCAAGTTTATTTAAGTTCCGGTTCGGGCTCATTCTGGCGATTTCGGCTCTTGATAATTGATGCGTTGGCCTTTTTTATTAGCCAGACTGAACTCCTAGGTGTTATGTCTACTGAATCGCACTATCTTAAGATGACTACGCCTTTAACTGTGCTCATCAGGCGTGCCATGGGGTGCAAGGTTCTTTTGAGCCAGCCTTTTTAAGATCAAACTATGCGGTTTCAATAATTCTCATCACTCAATCGACACGCTGCATCAGCCAGGCGCCCGCTGCAAACGAGCTAACAAAGTGTGCCACAGATGCTGCTGTGGAAACGAAGTCGGTAAATGAAAACAGACCCGGCGACTTGTCTCCACAACACTGGCTGCAACTTTAAGCAGGCGCACTCGAACCGTGTTCACCTGAGCCCCGGCATAAGCCGTGACCGAAAGCGTTAACTGCAATACTTTCATTAATATTGAAGATGCATGGTTCAGCAGCAGGCGTAATTGATTAGCTAAAAACCGGTGACAGCTCGTGCGGCCGCTGCAGAGATCGAGCTTGAACTCTTTGATCCTATTTTCCGCGTCTCCCCGCTGGGAATAGGCATGATGCACTTCTTCCGAGGTGCCTTCCGAAGTGTGCGTTACTACATAACGACCTTCAGTTTTGTTGCCGTCTACACTGGCCTTGACGATCATCCGAGAACGCTGCTTCCATGATCCCGACTGGTGCATCCATTCGTCGTAGACGCAGTATCCATGCTTTTGGTAACGATGCCACACGGCAACTTCCATCTCAGCCCAGAGCGCTTTCGCGCGCATGGACTTGGTCGACTGTACTGCCAGAAGGTAGCCTACCTTCTGGTTTGTATAGGTATAGTCACCATATAATTAACCAAAAGGTCTCATTTTGGCTGCTCTTTTACTAGCAAACTGCAATGATTTTGATCTTAACATGCATTATCCGGGTACATTCGTCCATTCTTTGGGAAGAAACCTACCTAACCTTTAAACCGCCAGCATCGAGCTCGCTATCCAACCATACCTACAATACTCTAGAATTCAGTCAATGAGACTAGTAGCGCACAGGAAGCAACCGAAAGATGTTCGTTTCGGCAGCTTTGATCCATACTATCTTTCTGTGTTTGAAAACGATATAGATTGGCGCGGATTTCCCATCGAATTGCGCCGGCGTTATAGTACCTATGTTGCGCGTGAAAGTCCTGATCCAAGTTATGGACACTTCATCGATTTTACATTTTATACTGCACTAACTGATACTCACGATATTATAACAGCATTCATACATGTGCAAACGAATTGGGGAGAGGGGGCAGGAAGTGAGGGCGTAAAGAGTATTTCAACTACTTTGAGATTTGGCAATGACTTATTGCAGCTTATTGTTTCTTACTGCGGAACTTTAATCGATCTTTAAGTGCATCCCACACGTTAAATACTATTGGGCAAACTGCAGTACTCTCGATCATCATAAAAGTTCTTGTTCTGAAACCGTACTTGTTTAGAAAAGGATAGTCTCTGCAGGCTGCCGGGCGAACATCGTAGACAGTACAGCGATTATCTGATCCCAGGAAAGGACAAGGCATAGCTGCAAAATACTTCGAATTATCTGTGCCAGTCAACACATATTTACGTGTGAACTGCTGAGGAGTCATGCTGAATTTTGCTGCCAGCCTTCTAATATCCTCTTTGTTCACTTCAATTTGAAGCGATTTACAGCAATTGGCGCACTTTGTGCAGTCTATCTGCTCCCAGACATCATCGGTAACCTCGCGCACTACAGAATCCAGTTCCTCATTGGAATGATCTATTCCTACCTTCAGATACGTTCGGAAGCGCATATCCTCCGCCTCGTTGTGGCGTGAATATCGTTCAATAAGAGGTATTTCTCGAATTATTCGGTCGTTCATATGTTATCTACTATGCCTGCATTTTCACTTGGTACACTACGATCGCCCATGGTGTCAACTTGATGGAATTATACCTGTTAACAATATAAATAGTCATAAATTTCATATCGCCCGATAATCCGATAATTCAAGTGGGCTAGTAATTTGTGCTATAATGTGCACGGAAGAATCCCGCACAATTGCAGTAGTAAAATATGAATTTTCAGGAGATTGAATGTGAAGAGCGTCCGAAACATACACGCGCTTTCCGCAGTGTTAGCTAGTTTGACCCCAAATATATTTGGTATCTGGCTCTCTTTTGTTCCTGCTGCTATACTCTTCACACAATTTTGCATTCCTGAGTGTTCCGCGTCCTCGGTGGCAGTACAGAATTCTGAAGAACTGCTTCAGCCAAACCCACTTATCCGCATCGGACTGATGCGCTTTCTAGGCTGTACTGCAATTCAATTTCGCGCTGAACCTGGCGCAAAACTCTTCTCTCCGGATGGTACCGAAAAAGCTTCAGGCATTGGCCCCTGGACGCTTACCTCGACATCTGCCGGCTCTGCCTTTTTAGATAGTCGAGGAAACGTACTCGGGCAGGCGGCGGATGGTGAGCACTGGCGGCTTCAAGCCGAATTACCGGAAACACGCCTTGGGATATCTCTGCCATGCGGAACTCTCCATCACTATCACGGAGCGATTGAGGTATTCAGTAAAGCACAAAGGCTAACCATTATTAATGAGATTACACTTGAGAACTATCTGAGAGGTGTGGTTCCAGCGGAGATGGGAAGCAACTCACCAATGGAAGCCCTGAAAGCCCAGGCAGTAGCTTCCCGAACGTACGCTCTTTATACGCTTTCTCAGAACAACCAGACAACAGCTATAACATCCAGCAGAAGAATTAAACAGGCTGCATTGAAGGATACAAGAGTATCTCGTGATTATGACATGCGGGATGATACTCAGGCACAGGTCTATGCGGGAGCGGATATAGAGAGCAAGCTGTCCGATTTAGCAGTGAAAAATACTGCTGGATGGATACTGACCCAGGCTGGAAAGCCGTTTCCAGCTTTCTATAGCAGCAGCTGTGGAGGCGTAACATGTCCAGCGATTTCCAGCGATTCACTCCCTCGTTCTGTAGATGATTCGGAAGCGCATGGAGGTTCCGGACAGCATCCACCAGACTGGACTATCGCCTACACTGGAGAGAAACTTGCCACACTTCTCACGAAAAGCCGCCTCGTCCGCGGAACCGCTAAAATCAGTTCCCTCCTGGTCACTGAAAAAGACGTCTCAGGCCGTGTAAAGCATCTTAGTATTCTTTGGGAAGGTGTCAGAGCAACCTCAGACTCTAACGCTGTTGCGACGCCACAATCTGCGGATGTCGATACTACTGCGAGCACAGACACAGCAGTTCATCATCCTTTGAATTCAAAAATTGGAGTTGATACAGCGAAACCTCCCCGACCACCTAGCTCTCTTACCATAGATATTACCGGTAATACACTGCGCACTCTACTGGGAAACGATACACTACGAAGTACACTTTTCGAGATTAGGCAAAACTTGTCTGGCGATTTCATAATTGAGGGGCGAGGCTGGGGCCATGGTAAAGGAATGTGTCAGATAGGTGCGAAAGCACTGGCTTCACTTCCATTGAAGAAAAACTATCGCAGTATACTCATGCACTACTATGAAGGCGCTGAACTCACACATATTGTATATAGTGACGAAGAAATCCCTACTGATCATCCTCCCATTTCGAATCAAAATTTAAACGAAGGCGCTCATTAGATGTCCGTAGTTCCACAGTGTACCGAAGTGGTCGTGGATGCTATACGCCGGCGCGGTAGTACGGTAGTTCGAGTACGCGGCAGAAGTATGTACCCCATTCTGCGGCATGGTATGCTCGTAGAAGTACAACCGGTAGCTTACGATGAGCTCGTAATCGGAGATCTGGTGGTGTTTACGAATGGACCGAGAATTGTCTGCCATCGTCTTATCAGAAAATCACCCAAAATATTCTGTCTTAAAGGCGACACGAATATTTGGGCAGACCCACCTGTTATTTGGTCACAGGTGCTCGGCAAGGTAACAAGTATCATTGATCACGAACTGCGCATTCATCATGTTGATACTCCACGGTACCGCCGCCGGGCAGGTTTTCTTGCGTGGTGTTCTTATCCTTACGCGATATATTACAACCTGCTTCATGCTATCGGTCGCTGCAGGTGGTGGTCGCATGGTTTTGAGATAGAGAAATAATCATATCATTTTCACTTATATTCAGGAGCTGCTTACTTGGAAAAACGACGATTTGGCAAAACTGGAATGGATCTAACTGTACTCAGCTTTGGAGCAATGCGTATCACTCCAGAGGGAGATGAGACGCCTGAGCAGAATCTGGAAAGAGCGCTTGCCACACTGCGTCGCGGTCTGGATGCGGGCATCAATCATATCGAAACTGCCCGTGGTTACGGTAAGAGTGAGGAGCTCATCGGAACGGCACTAAAACAGGGGTTTATCAAGCGGGATGAATTCTTTCTCACCACAAAGATAGGCCCCAATGAGAGCAAAGATGAGTTTCGTAAAGCTCTTGATGACAGCATGGCACGAATGAATGTGACCTATGTGGATAATTTGGATATGCACGGAATAAACACTTCCGAGCTTATTGTGACTTCCACCCGCAAGGGGGGCTGCCTTGATGCGGTGCGCGATGCCCAGTCGGAAGGGTTAGTTGGGCATCTGGGGTTTTCGACTCACGCGCCACTAGAGGTAATCGAAGAGACCATCAGGACTGATGAGTTCTCTTCCGTCAATTTGCACTACTACTATATCAATCAGCGTAACCGACCGGCCGTTGATCTCGCAATTTCGAAGGATATGGGCATATTCATAATCTCCCCAACGGATAAGGGTGGACAGCTTTTTAACTCACCGGAGCGACTCACAGAGCTATGCAAACCGCTGACAGCAATCCAGATGAACCAGCGCTGGCTTCTCTCTCAGCCGAATGTACATACTCTTTCCTTGGGATGTGCTAAGCCAGAGGAGTTCGATGCCCACCTTGAGATCGCCAATCGAACCAACGGCCCATTGTCACCGGAAGAACTGGAAATATTTGCGCGCCTGGACCGTGCCATGGGAACGGTGGGTGACTCGTTCTGTAATTTCTGTCATGCATGCCTGCCGTGCCCGGAAGATGTTCATATTCCGGAGATATTGCGATTACGAAATATTACGAAGGCTTTTGATATGAAAGATTTCGGTAAATATCGATACAAGATGTTTGTACAAAAGGATGAGGCAAGCGGTGAGCCAACAGGAGGATCTGGCCACTGGTTTCCTGGGCACTCCGCTAGTTTCTGCACCGATTGCGGCGACTGCCTCCCCAGATGCCCTTTGCATCTTCCCATACCTATGCTTCTCCGGGAGACACACGATTTAATTTCAGGTGAAGTAGGCAAGCGGCTATGGAAGGAAGATTAATCCTTCACCCCCTCTCCCTAGTAAGCCGTGTAAGCATGATGAAGGAAGGGGGATGAGGGCTGCTGGAGAACTAGGAATTTACCTAAAAGCAGATTTAGTAGAAGAACCACATCGAACCTAGCAGTGAATCTGCTCCAGGCTGCCGCTGTTTACGATACTCCAGACCAAATCGAACATAGTTACTGGGTCGATGTGTTATAGCAAAAGTGTAAGCTTCTGAAGTGGGCACACCAAAAATAGTTCCAGATCGTACATTGTCGTATCGTAAAGAGAGTGCGGTTCGGTGCTTAAGATAGACTGCAGCTTCTATTATAGATCCATTACTGTCTGCCTTAATACCGCTTGAATCGAGGGTATCTCTACCCCATAGCAGCCCTGCATTTAGTTCCAGTCGGATATCGGGTATGCCTGGCCTGCCAACAACAAGGGTTTTCCCATAGGTACCAAACAGTCCACCGCGATGAAAAGAGTTTGTGTAGTCCGCGCTTAAAAGTGGATTTTTACCGGAATAGTAGAAACCACCAACAGAGCTTCCTTCCTTGCCGATCAGATACTCTGCCTGCAGCATGAAGTCGTTGCCTCGCTGCCCGCTCAGAGAGATGCCTCCTTCGCCGGACTCATCAATACCGTTCAGCCAGGAGAATCTGCCATAGAAGCCAGCATTTGCATATCCTGCCTCCACGCCTCGTTCCAATCCTCCGATCGAGAAATTCCCGATGCCGTCTCCTGTGAGAGGGCCATTTGAGCCATATAGAATAGGATCGGACAGTGAAATTTGTCTCGATCCAAGCAGCTGATATCCGCTAAGAATGGGAATCTGGCCAGCGCGAACCGACCAGAATGCGCCGGAAGGCGCTGAGTTATACTGAACCCAGGCTTCATCGAAGCCACTGCCAGTATCTGCGGTCGAAGAAAAGACATAGACTCCTCGTACCGACAGATTTTTCTCAATCGCTGTGGCAAGGTTTAGCTCTACTCCACCAAAATCGAAACCGCTGACAGGTCCGGGATGACTGCTTTGAGCCGTAAATTCAGAAAGAAAACTGATGGCATTTGCCAAGCTGTAAGGCTTTACTTCATTACTGGGAAGCCGATAACCAGCCCGATAGAAGGCATAGCCGAAATTAGTAAGTCTGGGCGGCATTGTATGGCATCGTTCACAAGGAAGATTGAACTTACGAGTAAACATCGGCATGGTTTCACTCGGCACACAAGTCGATATTAGCATTATTCCTATGAGAACGGGTAGTAATAACCAGAATTTAAGAAACCTCGAAATAACTCTTTGATCACTCTTAAGGCAAATCTGCATGTAAAAAATCTCCTTCATAGTACTCATCAGGAATCGAATTCAAATAATTGGCGGGCTTAATAAATTTGAACGAATTCAAGATTTATCGATCATAATATCGATTGTATCACTACCTTAAATATATTTTTCAGCCTGTAACAGTATCATATACCAAGAAAAGCAAAATATATGTTGGATAGAGGTAATTGCAAAAGTCGGATGTACACGCATATTTCAGCCCTCACCCCCTGCCCCTCTCCCAAAAACAGGACAGGGGAGAAGGGGACGGGAGGTGAGGGCAAGCTTGTGTCATTCGCGGCTATATTTGTATCTTAGAAGGGAATTGCAGTTCGCTTCCAGAATGAGGCATTTTAATATGCCGATATTCAGGAGACAAAATATGGAGTTACGATCATTAGGTAGAACAGGAGTACAGGTCAGCGCACTCTGCCTGGGATGCATGAACTGGGGAGATAACAACAGTGGTACTTCGGAGGAGGATTCTATAGAGATAATGCATCGTGCAATAGACGCTGGTATCAATTTCTTTGATACTGCAGACATCTATGGACGAGGTGAGAGCGAAACCATTACAGGCAATGCGCTCTCGGTAGATGGGCATCGAGACCGAGTCTTCTTGGCAACCAAATTTTTCAACAAGATGGATGAAGGTGCCCCCAACTCCTGGGGAGGTCACCGATTCCATATCATCAAAGCGTGTGAAGACAGCCTTCGGCGCCTTCAAACCGACCATATTGACCTCTATCAGATGCATCGCCCTCAGCCAACTATTCCTATTGATGAGACTCTTCGTGCCCTGGACGATCTTGTTCGGCAGGGGAAAGTCCGCTATATCGGAACGAGTACCTTCGGAGCATGGCAGTTAGTGGAGTCGCTATGGGCATCGAAAGAGCTGTCTCTGAACCGATTTGTTTGTGAGCAGCCCCCCTACAATCTACTTGACAGGCGTATTGAACGAGAACTGCTGCCATTTTGCCAGACATACGGATTTGGCGTGATACCGTGGGCTCCAATCGCAGGAGGGCTTCTCTCAGGGAAGTATCGCTTGGGTCAGCCGCGACCAGAGGGCGCACGTTACGAAAAAGGAGCCTTTGCCAATCGAGATAACGACAGTGCGCTCGCGGCAATTGAGTTATACCTGAAGTTCTGTGAAGAGCGGGAATACGATCCTGTCCATTTTGCACTGGCATGGTGTGCCGCACAATCGGGTGTGACCAGCCCCATTATCGGCCCACGAACTCTGGGACAGCTTGAGAACTATCTAAAGTCAATGCAGCTCACCATCACCGTAGAAGATATGACTAAAATTGACTCCATATTTCCACCCGGAACCCATGTCAGTAACTACTACAATGCAAACTTCGGCCCGAATACCCGATGGATGTAGCAAGCATTCTCATCTCCACCTGTGCACTCAGTAGATGATTCTTATTTCGGGAGCTAGAGCACCAGAATATGTTCGATTAACTCCGAAATGTATTATAGCAAGTGTCAAAATGTGCCACTACTTAACTTCGCCTGCTGCTGCACCATGCATCTTCAATATTAATGAAAGTATTGCAGTTAGCGCTTTCGGGCACGGCTTATGCCAGGGCTCAGGTGAACATGGTTCGAATGCGCCTGCTTAAAGTTGCAGCCCGTGTAGTGGAGACAAGTCGCTGGGTCTGGTTTCATTTACCGACTTCGTTTCCACAGCAGCATCTGTGGCACACTTTGTTAGCTCGTTTGCAGGGGGCGCCTGGCTGATGCAGCGTGTCGATTGAGTGATGAGAATTATTGAAACTGCATAGTTTGATCTAAAAAAGGCTGGCCCAAAAGAACTTTGCACCCCATGGCACGCCTGATGAGCACAGTTAAAGGTGTAGTCATCTCAAGATAGTGCGATTCAGTAGACACAACACCTAGGAGTTCAGTCTGGCTAATAAAAAAGGCCAACGCAGCAATTATCTAGAGCCGAAATCGCCAGAATAAGCCCGAACCGGTACTTAAATAAACTTGATGGAAACTTTATGAAAAAACCGGGTTAACCCGTAATAAGTTAGGAGGCAGAAGATGGGAATTATGAGAAACGTATCTATTTTAGGTCTGCTGGCAGGCGTTGCAACCCTAGCAGGATGTGGAGGAGGATCCACCTCCAGTGTCGCGACGAATGGGACGGGACGGGCAGCAGTACTTCTGACAGACAGTCCTCGTGAAGACTATGCGCATATCTGGGCAACTATCTATGATGTGGAACTGGTACCCTCCTCTGGTTCAAACGTGGTGCTATACGACAGTGCTGCAGGAACACAAATAGATCTGAAAACTCTGCGTGATGCTACTGGCCAAAGATTCTCGTTCTTGGGCAGTGCTGCTATTCCGAATGGTACCTACACCGGTGTAAGAATCACCATCGGCAGCACAATGCAGCTTTTCCAGAACGGGACAGCGGTAGGAAATCCTCTGCCAGTCGATTCGAGTGTGCCTGTCGATAGTTCCGGCAAGCCCATTATCACGGTAACCTTCAGAAGCGCCAAAACACTGGGCACGGGAACGACTAATCTGATAGTGGACGTCGATCTAGCGCACTTTGTGATCAAAAATAGTAAAGTTATTCCAGCTATAGTGAAAGGTCTTGAAACTGGAATCAACGATGCTACACGCCATAACGATGGAGACTATCAAGGAACGGTGCGCGCTCTTTCGGGAACAGCGCCTGTACTTACCTTCACTCTCACAAAGGGTGATAGTACGACCGTTACTGTGGTCACAACAGCGTCTAGTGCGATATACGGATATGGAACGCTTGCGAATGCAAGCATCGTGGAGGTAAACGGAACTCTTGATCCGACTACTCAAAATCTCGTTGCCACTCAGATCGAAATCTGTCCGTCTGGAAGTGGGGGAGTACCTTCCGATATCTCATCACCGCGTGCCGCGGGAACGGCTTCAAGTTTAGACGCGACCGCTGGGTCTTTTACTCTGACTATTTCGAGATCGCATGGCTTCACTCCATCTCAAACAACTCTAAATGTCATCACCAGCAGATCCACAAATTTTGTAGCTGATGGCGGGCTTACAATTACACAGGCAGCTTATTTTGCCGCATTGGCTGCGACTCCGGATACCGCCGTGGTTGGGAGTTATGATTCCGGGACGAACACTCTGACAGCGACTACGGTTAAAATTACAAACCATGCGCTTGACGGAGGATGGGAACACGGGCAGCACGGCTTCAGAGAGGGAATCGATGAGCATAACTGGGGGCATCCTCACCACTAAAATCATTGCAGTAGTGTGATAGATTGTCCTCACTATCACCCCCTTTCTCAAAAACGGAGAGGGGGTGATTAATACCTCTTCCCACGTGACGTATGTTTGTATTAAGTTATGGATTGGCATTATTTTGATGATTCACAATCAAATTATCCTTGGTGGCTTGGTGCCCCGGTGTTTCAAATTCTTAATTCCACCTCTTTCCTAATTATGTAAAATGTTAAGAAATTATTCAACCACCAGGGCACAAAGACACCATGGTATCAAAATACAGGTGATTAGGTGGGAGCCATAGGATAATAGCTCATTTCAGGTTGACGCCTATACTAGAGTAAGGTACAATCTTCAAAAATCGTGGCAGGAGAAAATGCTCAGCTGTCTCAATAGCATGGGATAAAGGTATAGGAGTATTGGTAATAATGTCACTTATTGGAATTTCTCTCATTTTACTGGGCATGATGGCCGCCAGCGTCACGCCTCCCTCATTTCCTGAAGCTGTAAACTTGCCTGCAGTCACTGAACTTCCTGATCCTTTTCTTCTGGCTAATGGCGATCGGGTTCATACCAGATCACAATGGCGTGAGCATCGGAAGACTCTGCTGTCATCGATACTGCACTATGAATATGGTGAACTTCCTCCGCACACACGTAAAGTGACTGCCTACCCAAAATCTGAACGACATCTCACTAATCCGGATTCCTTGGAACAGGATATGCTGATTAAGATTGGGGAAAAAGAGAATATCCAGACACGTTTTTTTCTCACTACTCCTGATAGCGAGGGGCCATTCCCGGTAATAGTTACAGGTGATATCGGATGGGGACGGATCAAACCTGAAATAGTATCAGAAGTAGTGCGAAGAGGTTTTGCTCTGGCAGAATTTAGCCGGGAAGAGATAGCGCCAGACAGCGCTGTCCGAGGTGGCGTCTATGCAGCATTCCCCGATTATGAAGGTGGCAGACTTGCGGCTTGGGCATGGGGATACCACCGTCTGATAGACTACCTTTGCACTCTCCCACAGATTGATAAGAGCAAAATCACCGTAACCGGTCATTCACGTGGTGGCAAAACAGCGCTTCTTGCAGGAGCCACTGATGAGCGTATCGCACTCACTGCCCCCAACAACTCAGGCTGCGGGGGAGCAGGCTGCTATAGATACCAGGAAGAGAAGAGCGAAGACATCGCGATTATTTTAAAGAACCTCGGATACTGGTTCCATCCTAGATTTCATCAGTTCATTGGGAGTATAGATCACCTACCATTCGATCAGCACACGCTCAAAGCCCTGGTTGCACCGAGAGCACTGCTATCCACGGAAGCTTTGGGTGATCTGTGGGCAAACCCAAAAGGAACTCAGCAGACTTACCGGGCTGCCAAAGAAGTGTTCGATTTTTTAGGAGCAAGCAATAAAATTGGCATTCACTTTCGAGAAGGTGGACATGAACAGGGATATGAGGATTGGAAAACGCTTCTCAATTTCGCCGACTATCAATTTTTCAACAAAGAGCCTACATACGATTTCCAACGCCTTCAATTCCCCGATCTGCCAAAAGTATATTCCTGGAAATCTCCATAGCCGGCGTTCCTGTGGTTCAATCTATTCTGCGGTTTAACCAATCTGGAAGGAAACAAAATAATGACGTCGGAGACACAAATCCGTGACTGGGTGGAAGAGGCGATGTTCATCGATACGCATGAACACCTTATCGAAGAGAGCGACCGAATCGACGGGCTAAAATATGGGAAGAATGGACTTATGCCATGCGACGATTGGGCGTATCTTTTCTTTCACTATCTCAGCGACGATTTGGTGAGTGCAGGTATGACAAAGAACGATCTAAACAGATTCCTTTCACCCGACGCTGCTCTCGATGAAAAATTGAAGTTGGTTCTGCCATGGTGGGAACGAGCTAAACACACAGGCTACGGGCAGTCAGTTCGGCACACTTTACAAGGACTATATCAGGAAACTGATCTTACACCAGAAAGCGCTCCCAGGCTCGCGGAAAAATATCGCGCAATGATACAGCCCGGATTTTACAGGCATATTCTTCATGAGAAAAGCCGGATCGAACGATGCCAGATCAACTCGCTTCAGTGTATTTTTAAGGAGACCGAACAGCCCGATCTTCTGCAGCAGGATATCGGTTTCCCGGCACTAAGTTCTGATCTGAATTTTGAAGCGGTGGAACAGCAGTTTGGCCGAAGATCTTCCGATCTCGACGAGTGGCTGGAGATCATCGACTGGGTTTTTACAACCTATGAACATCGAGCCGTAGCCGCTAAGAACCAGAGCGCCTACGGTCGCAGGCTAAACTATTCAAAAGTCGACAAGTCATCTGCCTCCCCTCTCTTTAACCGAAAAGCTGCGGGTGATTCGCTTTCTCTTGAAGAAGAAAAGACTCTCCAGGACTATCTCTTTCGATATTGTGTGGAGCGCGCTACTGAGCAAAGACTGCCTGTAAAGCTACACACGGGTTACTATGCGGGCCACAATTACATGCCGCTTGAGCGTGTTCGGCAGAATGCAGCTGACCTATGCCCGCTCTTGAACGACTTCCCAGATACTACATTCGTGCTGATGCATATCGGGTACACATATCAGGATGAGGCCATAGCGCTAGCCAAGCATTACCATAATGTGACCATCGATCTCTGCTGGGCTTGGATAATAAACCCGATGGCGACAGTCCGCTTTGTAAAAGAGTATTTACTGGCCGCACCTGCAAACAAACTGTTCACTTTCGGGGGAGACTATATCACTGTGGAGACGATCTACGGGCATAGCCGAATAGCGCGCCAGGGACTTACGCAGGCTTTGTCAGAGTTAGTAGATGAAGGATGGATCGCTATCGAGGAGACCAAAGAGCTAGTTGTGCGTCTGATGCGCGGTAATGCACTGGAAACTTTCCCAGTCCGAGATTGAGTCACCTCTTGAAAATTTCCCCCTCTCCTGTTTTTGGGAGAGGGGTCAGGGGTGAGGGCATTTAGTTAAGATACTTTGAACCGACGAAATGAATTTCTTCGCTATGTGGCGTTCCGCCGAGTGTGCCTCGCACACGATTCACAATGTACGAATCCCGTGTCCGAAGGACACTCAGATGCGCGCTACCAAGCGAAGAAATTCATTTCGTCGCATCTTATTAGAAATATTCTATACTTCTGCAAATACCTCTTTTAACTCCGCATTTCCCCCTTATATGCCCATACTCTCTTCACCATACCGCACAGGTGTGAAGTAATTCACACTGTTTTACTCGTAACTCTAATGCCTGGTCAATGCATGTATGTTATTATAAATGCATTGATAGAACTGAATATGTCTTTGCATACCAATCTCGTTTCATCAATTTTATACTGGAAATAGTTTGAAAGTAGCACGTTGCAATTTATTGAATGTCAACTCTTGTAATAATACTTGTTTAAACGAATCAACTGCAATTTTTATTGACATCTTAGATGATCATGGCTATACTGTTCTATTCGTATTTATGCTGTCGGTGAAAACACGAAGTCGGTTATATCATTTTCAAAATTAAAATGATGCATATTTAGAGTATCTGGTGTCTGATGATTTAATTGGTTTGTTAAATGAATTGCTTAAATCTATGAGTTTGAAAGGAAGGAATTTACAATGAATCGAATTATGTTCCGCGCTCCTCTCGCGCAATTTGCATTTCTGTTTGTAATGCTTCTCTCTGCTAGCAGAGCGATGGCTACCGCACTGCCGATCAACGGGAATGTCTCCGGCACTCTCACCGGCCCTGCTCAGACCTACACAGTTGTTCTACCATCCGATGGAGATTTGACTGTCAGTACGGTAACAGCCAACTCGCTGTATACTTTAACCTCCATAATCGACAGTAATGGAACTTCTACAATCACGTCGTTTTATACTAGTTGGGGCTCCACAAACTCAATAACAGTTTATCATCTTGCTGGGGCTACTTACTACGTGACTGTAGCTATCTACACTGGCTCCGGTGGATATACATTGAGTGATACCCCTTGCACTGCCGGCCGTGGGGAATGATGCAGAACTCAACGACACTCCAGCAACGGCACTGGCGTTGACTGTCGGAACTCCTGTAGTAGGCCATTTAGGATATTCGCGGTCAGCTTACGCAGATGTGGATAATGTGGATTACTATAAATTCACAGTTCCTGTAGATGGGGATGTAACATTCACTACTACTACCAACAGCACGCTATATTCCTTGACAACAGTTTATGACAGCAACGGTACCTCATTAATTAACTCTGCTTATACCGGGTATGGGGGAGTAAATAGCGTCACGATTGGCCATTTAGCTCCAGGCACAACTTACTATGTAGCAGTATCACGCTACTCGCAGTGGGGTACGTATCAATTAACTACTTCCGAAGCTAGCCCCACCGATGCAAATGATGTGGAAAATAATGATATCTACAGCAAAGCGCTAAAATTAACGAATAATGTCACTTCTACAGGTCATCTTGGTTACTCAAGAACCGCTTACGGTGACAGAGATACCACCGATTTCTACAAATTCAGCGCAGGGGCGAATGGAGATATGAATTTCTCACTGACAAACTCCAGTAATTTGTATGCTCTGGTATCGATCATTGATCACAACCACACATCTGTTATTTACTCGTTTTATGTGGGATATGGGGCGACTGGCAGCTCGACCATTCCCCACTTTGGATCGTCGACAACCTACTATGTTTCCGTCACTCTATATGCAGGTTATGGCAGTTACCAGCTAAAACGCGTATTCACCAAACAAGCAATCAAGGGTGATACAGAAACAAATGACGTCTATTTGAAGGCGCTGCTATTTGCACCAAATACTACCAAGACCGGAAATCTCGGTTACTCCAGAGCCAGTTACGGTGCTGTCGACTCAAGTGACTTCTACAAAATCACAGTCACGCAAGCCGGTACGCTGACAATCAATCTGACTAATACCAGTACACTCTACGACCTTGTAACCATATATAACACTAATGGAACATCCAGTATGGGCAGCTTCTATGTGGGGTATGGTGCTGCGGGCAATGGGAGTGTATCGCTTCCGGCAGCAGGTACATACTATGTCGGCGTCTCGCTATACGCACAATGGGGTGGATATACATTGAAGAATACATTCCAGTAAACGGATCGTTTTTTTTACAAATCTCGCTGTAATCAATAGGCAGCGAATAATCTCCTCAAAAAATAAAAGTGACCGCATCGATGCCAATCGATCCGGTCACTTTTATTTTCCCTCACCCCCCCGACCGCCTTTCCCAAAGACAGGAGAGCGGGAGATTTCTAGAAATCGCGTGTACTTGCGTGAGGTATAATGATGGAGTAGTTGATTTAACGAAACGATTGAGGTGAATTGTGCAAGGGAAATTGAAGTTAGGTATTCCCAAAGGCAGTCTTCAGGAGGCTACCTTTGGACTTTTTAAACGTGCGGGTTTTGAATTCAGGATGAGCAGCGGCCGTTCGTATCACCCCTCGGTAAACGATCCTGAGATTGAGCCATTGTTGATTCGCCCGCAGGAGATTCCACGATATATTGAGCAGGGAATTCTGGATGCCGGGCTTACTGGCAAAGACTGGATTGAGGATAACGGATCTGATGTGGTGGAAGTAGCGGAATTAACCTACTCCAAAGCAACCAATAATGCAATTAGAGTGGTGCTGGCTTCGGGAAACAACGACAGCATCCTCAGCGTGAAAGATCTGGAAGGCAAGCGAATCGCCACAGAATACGTTCGACTGACTGAGCGTTATCTGGAACAGCACGGTGTGAAGGCAGGTGTGGAGTTCTCGTGGGGCGCATGTGAAGTAAAAGTGCCAGATTTGGTAGATGCCATTGTGGTAAATACAGAGACTGGCAGCAGCCTTCGTGCCCACAATCTCAAAATAATCGATACCCTACTCGTCTCCACCACTCGTCTCGCGGTAAATAGGTCGGCATGGGAGGATGGCTGGAAACGTGCCAAAATTGAGAATATTGCGATGCTGCTTCAAGCGGCGCTCAATGCGGATCAGTTGGTTGGCCTGAAAATGAATGTAGAGCGAACTAACCTTGAAACTGTTACTGCAATCCTGCCTGCCTTGAAAAATCCTACGATCTCTCCACTATCGAATCCGGACTGGGTGGCGCTGGAGATAATTGTTGCGGAGAGTACTGTTCGGGATATCCTTCCGAACCTTAAGCGGGCTGGAGCTGAAGGAATAGTAGAGTATCCGCTTAATAAGGTGATCTACTGAGGAGATTGCATGATAGCTCAGCTCAGCGGAAAAGTGGTGCGCACCGAAGCAAATAGTGTGGTGTTGGATGTAAATGGAGTGGGCTATCAGGTATTCGTACCGATAGGCACTTTATCAAAACTCGGTGAGGTAGATAATAAGGCAACTCTGATAACCCATCTCATAGTGCGGGAAGACGAGCTGACGCTCTACGGCTTTGAAGACAAGGCTCAACTTCACGCTTTCAAATTGCTGATTGGGGTAACAGGCGTTGGTCCCAAGGTGGCTTTAGCCATGTTATCAACACTCAGTACGGGTGAACTGGCAATCGCGCTGGCAGCATCCGATACGAAAATGATCACGCGGGTACCCGGAGTGGGACCGAAACTCGCCTCTAGGCTCTGTATGGAACTGGCGGATAAGTTCTCCGGATGGGCTGGAGGAACTGGAGAGGATTTCACGGCCACAGGAAGCGCTGCGACTGTTAAAAATGCCGCTTGTGAGGATGCCGTAGAAGCTCTGGTGGGACTTGGATACTCGAGGGCCGATTCACGAAAAGCTGTTGATCGTGCCGCTGCAACAGGAGTGGACAACTCCAACGCCGGCAATCTTATTCGAGAGTGCCTCGCGCTTCTCACAACAAGCCGATAAAATCGATCCTGGCATAGAATCAAAATAACTAGATTATAATTCACGAATGATTTCAACAGGAATTATTGCCACTGGGTCATCAGATATTCTGACTGGAGCAAGTTCATCTTGCCTTTGCACTATTAACCATAAAATGACCTTCCCTGTGCTATTGGCAGATGGTGGTAATATCGACCACGGTAAATTTATTTTTATGATAAGATTTGATCCATCTTGTTTTATGAATGCTTCGGGGTTGGTCTGAACTGGTGAACTTTCAACCAGTGAAATATTATTGTTAATTAATCTAAAATAATAATCTACACCGAGAATACATTCTTCAATATGACGCCCGCCATGTATGGCAATTTGATATGCTGAGTGATTATTTAATGGCGGATATACAATTAGAACTGATAATTCTAGGCTCTCTTTGCCCCATGTTGCAGCTAAAGCAATTTCAAATTGCTCGAATTGACACAAATGAATAATAGCTCTATTAATACTTGGCTTCTTAGGCGGCAAACATAGATACACAAATTTTTTCAGCCCATTTGTGGATGCTGCTATTGTATTGAATCCCAACTCCTTTATAAATAGAATTGGGTCAGTTGGAAGGAGCAGTTCATCTAAATGATGGTAGTGTTCCCAACACTTCCAACCAGCGAGCCATCGTGGAAAAAGCCGTTGTGGATTTGAGGAGTTGAATAAATCTGTAATAACTATTTGAATTTCAAAACTATATGATTTCAAAAGAGAAACTGCGAATTCAACACAGTCGGAAGCTTTGTAATTTGATACAAGTCGAATGAATTTATCGACATCAAAATTCGGTGTAGCCATGATATCAGCTAGCTTACTTAGTTCTGATAACCTGATCGAAATTCCTCGATCATACGATGATGGATATAAAATTGCGTAATGAAATAGAATATGCGCTGCCAGGAGCAATGCCGAGCATTCATAATCTGGAACTAATAAGCCGCATATCCGAGATCTGGTCGAATTGGCAAGCAATTCTTCGTAAAGTAACTGTGATTCCGTGATATCCTGAAAATTTTGCACCCAAACCCCAGGGTTCGATTTTGGAGCTAGATCTGTGCTGATATCTCTGGGGAATAAGAAAATATCGGACAATAGCGATGAACTTCGATTTGATTGAATCCTCGCGACATTTTTGAATACTCATGTCCTTGAGATATGTCTTCTCCTGCATATCCAATCTGAAGTAGAGTTTGTTGCAAGAGCTGGAGATCATCATAAAAGAGATCAATGTCTCCACTCCAACGAATTTGCTGTGTTTCACCTAGCAAAGCAAAAACAGAAACGCCTTTTATTGGGATTATAGGATTACTCCGAAAAGCAAGCATTGAACTAATTTCCCGAATAAGAGCTATTTGCTGATTGGTTTGTTGTCTTGCTTTGATAACTTGATTGAGAATCCGAAATAGAAATGTTCTGTTACACCAGTTGCAATGCTCTTTTTTGTACCGATGTATGAACCGCGAGGATAAACGATGTTCCCAGATAAGTTCGCCCATTGAAACTTCTGAAATGCCCAAATCTTCTAAAAGGTGCGGCTGCTCAGGTAAAAAGATATTTGCGCCCGCCGCCCATTTGAGTATTTCAAATTGATCCATAAGACTTATATTTCTTGATTCTCACTCTCAGGTAATTTTGATATCTGTTTTCGAATGAGTTCTTCTAGTTGAGGGAGGATTGAATAAGAACGGTTGTAACATAGTTAATATGCAGGTACTTGCTCGGCGAACTGATGACAGCGCTTGGATAATCGTTCCCAGTTCCACCATTTCGCAGTTAACCATATACTATGTAAATTCTCCGGTAATTTAGAAAGAAATTTAACTGGTGCAAGTTTACTTTTATAGACTTCGCTGAGCGCTAAATTCTTATCAGGGCATAACAGGAAAACTGCACTTAATTGCTGAGGAAAGTGAACACGTTTCTGCATAGGCAATGGAATTAGATATTCTTCTTCGTTGGAACCATCATCGATACGTGTCAGTTGTTTAATATCTAGTCCCGCCCTAACCACGAGCGAATGATGCACTTTTGGACACAAAGATACTGAAGGATAGGAGATGAATTTCTGCTCATCCGTATAATATGTTGAGATTAAATCATCACAAGCGAACTTAGCATCCTTTTGCAATAAATGCCAGCTTAATGTTGATTTCCCAACTGTTGATGGCGCCATTATGGCTATAAATCGTCCGTCTACTTGAAGCCCAGCTCCATGCAGAGGCAAATGTCCCCGAATTATGGTGGCAGTAGCAAGCCCCATATTGATGACCCATTGCCCGGCAATTTCAAGTTTGTCATCTTCAGCATCTACTGATATTTTATGCCCACGATAATCAATGAGAATTGAGCAGTTTCCTGGGTCGATTAATATTCCATTGCCTACATCATAACATAATTGAGGCCGAATTTTTCTCAGTAAGGAAGGAATTTTATCGAGGGGTTTACGATGGATAATTATAGGTTCAACATCAGGCAAAGTAAATCTGGCTGTTGAATTAGGATCACCCGGTAAACAGATTTCACTATCAACTGCAAATTCATTAATATATCGAAGCACTAAGTCGAGCCTGAGGAAACAGGTAAAGCAAGTAATGTACCAGCTTGTTCATCGAAAATGTTCTCAATTGCACGAGTAACCATTGATAGCCCAAAAGCTCCAGCGGCATGACGTTTAAGTTTTCGATCATTTGTAAAAATGAAATAGGTGGGGTAACCAATCACTTCAAACTGCTGGCCAATTGTATGGGTGTTGTCAATTGCACATACTTCTGTAATACCTAACTCTTCAATCTCCTTCTTGACCATTGATATATCTAAATCAGACTCATTCATCGGCATATGTACTGCAATAGTTACCAGACCTAGCGGTTCGTATTTGGCTCGTAGATTTTGAACTTCCGGCATGTTGGCTTTACAAGAAGGACAAGAACGTGCCCAGAAATGCACAAATACAGGCCCTGTATGCGCTTTCAAAAGTTCATGGCTATTTCCAATCCATTCCGTTGCATCTTGAAATGCAGGTAGAACTGTTCCTGTTTTGATTGGCATTTGGTAATCCTATATGTTAACATTAAAACTGATAAATAAGGGTTAGTCTTCAAATATTACATTCTACGGTTGTAGCAGTTTGGGATCAATATTTGCGAAATATGGTTTGTAGCGATCTCTCTTGCTTAATCCTCCAAGACGTGCTCTTGCTCCTGAAGGTGTATCACCTGGTTCGGAAGCAAGAGCCTTTAATATAGTTATTCCATCTTCATCGTGTTGAAGATGGAGTAATGTATTTGCTTTTTTGAAGCGTAATCCTTGATCATTTGCTTTTAAAGCGAGACCTTTATTCTCCCATTTTAATGCGCCTTCAAAATCCCCCTTCGCGCCATCTTCGGTCGCCATAGTTCTAATCGCGACTAGATCATTAGGATCCTTAGACAGTGCTTTTTCTGCTTCATTAGCACTGCCGAATTCTCTTGCATTTTGTTGGTAATCATCTCCGATTGACTTAGCTTTGGCTGCAAGAACGGCTGCTTGCTCTGCAGTGAGATTGCGTGTTTCAGATTTGTAACGCTCAATGTCGCTTGCTGATAATACCGAAGGGTTCATAGGTTGAACTTTATGTGCTTGAAAATACATTGCCACACATAATGCGACTATGAGTATAGGTATAACAATTAAGATTTTAGATCTCATTTATTTCCTCATTTCCATTCGATAATAACTTCAGTCAACAAATTTAGATTCGATGTTTTTAAAAAGATATTTTCTACATTTAAAATTGACTAGGGGCAGACAGCTACACAATTTTGCCAGTGACTATCACAATCGATTACACATGCATTATAAGCAACGCAAAATGGATTTCCTAATGGGAATCCACTTGGTGTATTACACGATGATCCTCCTAATACTGCCGCACAATTCTGAATGCACCAAACCTTATGACGGTCGCAACACCCAGTGCAATCCGTGTCTGTATTACATGGTCTCCATCCGCTGCTCCAGCCAGTATATGCTTCTGCCATCCCTGATTTTTGAAATTCATTTGCCAGCTGGGTGGCAATTTCATTATCACCAGCATGCTTTTGAAGCTCTTTTCCTACAGCTCTAAATAGATCGTCTGCTGTTAACATCGCAACAGCGGCCATACCCGCAGTGAGTCCAAATCGCTTTAAAGCCGGTTTAATCGTTCTTGCTCGAACTTCTCAATTGTAGTTTCTGGCTGTAAAGAGTTAGAAACTTCATTTTTATGTTCCATAGTGATTCTCCTTATTCCTTTTTGTTTGTTTGAGATTTAAGAATATCTGATTATTGTTTCTGCAATTCAAGAACGCGTGTTACTACCATTTCAACGAGACCAGTGATACGGTCTCGCTCTTCAATACGATCAATTACGGCCTGTGCTACAGCGTCTATGTATGCTTGACGATCATCTAAGTTCATAATTATATGATGTTTCACCTTTCTTTAGAAGGTACTACGTTATGTGACATTGGAGCACTTTTCTTCCCTAATTAGCAATTGCTAATAATGAAACCATGGTTACATTTCAGTGAATATTTCTGCCATCTATTTCTCTTATTTATGATTCGGACAGAGATGGCAAGTTATAACTTTTCGTCTAGTCAAAGCGCTTTTTACATACATCGTCAGGCGGCTGCAGGTTCTACAGCCTCAACATCAACCACAACCGGCGCATAGACACTTACGCGTCTTTTTTTGCCGCCCTCAAACTTCACAATGCCGTCAATAAGTGCGAAAAGTGTAAAATCTTTACCTAGCCCCACGTTGGAACCCGGATGCAGCTTGGTGCCGCACTGGCGAACCAGGACATAGCCTGCGCGAACTTTTTCACCGCCGTACTCTTTTACTCCACGCCGTTTGGGCTTACTGTCGCGTCCGTTGCGCGAACTTCCCATACCCTTCTTGTGTGCCATATCTAAGTGGTTCCCTTCAGACTACAATACTTTCAATTCTTAGTTTAGTATGTTTTTGTCGATGGCCGTATCGGCGGCTCTCGTTCTTTTTGGGTTTGAATGTGAAGCCGTTGATCTTCTTATTTTTTCCCTGCTCAACGATTTTTGCCACTACCTTGGCTCCTACTACAAGCGGCGCGCCAAATGTTACCCCAGAATCAGCATTGACCATGAGAACTTCATCCAGCTCAACCATCGTTTCCGGTTCGCCTTCAATTTTTTCCACAATTATCATATTGCCGGCTGCCACTCGATACTGTTTGCCACCGGTCTTAACTATTGCATACATAGGTAATCCTCTCCCCAAACCTGGTTCCAGCCACAGGCAGGGGAACCATCATAATAATTCTATAGGAATTCGCGCAGGAATAAATATACAGAACTGCACAAAGTCAGTGATTGAATCTACCACATAGCACCCTCGGATGTCAAGGCAAAATAGAAGGTTTCACCTATATTTGTATTAATTCAGTCCAGGACATGCTCTCAAAAAGCATGTTTGCGAGAAATTAACAATCTTTGATCGTAACTATTCAGCATGGCGATTCGCAACCGTCGTATATACTCACACTTCACATTTAAAACATTGCAGATGTAGACTGAGTGAACTCGAAGTCAGGATATTAGCCGCAAAAAAGCACGAAAAACTATCAAGAATTTCTAAACACAATAAATTGACAAATAAGTATGTATATAGTAACACTATTTGCGCATTTTGTGCTTTTTTGCGGCTATTTTATCCTCGCTTATCATTGAGTATAAAACTTATTTCGATTTTAATACCCACATAAATGACTAACAGTTTATGCTGAATAATTACCTTTATCCCCAAAAAAAAAGAAGGGAACAAAATTCCGAGTCCTAGCGTCCAACACATAATATGTCTATGTGGGTGATATTGTGTGAGCGATAATTTATCGAGTCATATTCCAAGATAACTTCTCTCTCCGGTTGTCATCACTTCTCCCTCTGGATTTCCAAGTGGTTGTAAGTATGTTTGTTACACGCATCAATTTCGCCTAGCTGCGTAAATTTCCAATAAAACGACATTCATATCCTGAGTCATAATTTCGGCGTGCTGGAGACTTCAAGGGAGATATCTTGCGAAAAAACATGCAGGGATTCTGCATAATTTACCTCATTACGATGCTTGTCGGTATGCGTGGTAATGCTCAGGAATTTCCAGTTATCCCATACGTTGATCCTTCTCAACTCGCGGTGCCATGGGGATGGCACAGTTTCTATAAACAGCCTTGGCGAGCATATATGGAAACGCGGAGTGGTTACAGTTTTCTTCAGGGAATTGGAGTTAACTATAATGCTCCTTCCAATGATGAACTTGCTATTCGGACACTGACAGCAGCAGGTGTGAAAGCGGTACGGTATCAGATTGGCTGGGGATCAGTCAACTGGAATGAAACTGCGCTTTTGCAAGATTCCAAAATACGGAATACTCTCACGCTTTTCAAGAAATATGGTCTTCGGCCTACGATATTGCTAAACGCTCATCATGGATTTCCATGCCCTCTCAAATCATTTTCCAGAGTGCTGATTACAAATGCCCCGTTAAATAGCAAAACCGTGACACTCGATGATGTTAACGGTATTGTTCCAAAATATACCGGACTGAGCAATCTTACTGGCTACAAGGCAGCGGAAGTATTTATTACGAGCGTCAATGCGACTACGCACATGTGCAAATTGAGCCACCCTCTTCCAGTATCACTTTTCGCTGGGAACTCCGTTTCTCTGGCTACTCTCAAATACCGGCCTCTCTTTCCAGTTGGAAATTTGAACTATGTTAAAACTATTGACGGCTGGAAAAAATATGCACTTCTGATTTGCAGTACTGCTAAAAGCTGTGGAATTCAAAATTTCGATCTCGAGATTTGGAACGAACTCTCCTTTGGATCTAATTTTCTGAATATCAATAACTACTACCAACCGCCAGCAGTAAATTTCCCTCAAACGGACTACTTGCTATCTGGGGGGCATCTTTGGGAAATGGCTGCTCATACTATCTCTGCTGTGAAAGCTAAATATCCTGCTGTAAATCTTATCTGGGGTTTCTCGAATTCTTCTTTTTTCCATACTCCAGCGGATAAGCTGCCCACTTCCACCTCAGGCAAAAGCTACCATCCCTACGGTGTAGGAACACGCTCCATGCCCGCACAGGAACAGAATCCACCTATGAATTTGGAGGGATATACTCCCGGTATGGACATTCGCATGCCGGAGGGATGGGCAAACTCTTTCCAGCAGACGGAAAGCCTGATTCGTCTGATAAACCCTGTAGATCGCATACGACATCCCGATGGAACAGTCCGCTTGCTGCACTATATGACAGAACACGGAGTCTATCCTCCAGAGTGTGGCGTAAATAACCCGCAAAATGCGTGGGACTTAAAAGCGAAAGTCGCAGTGCGAGCCTATCCCTTCTGGCTCAATAAGGGGATTGATATGCTGGGATACTACGATGCTTACGACCCCAATGAAGTGGGATTCGGTCTGTTGCCCCCGGCCATGGTCACGATGGCATCAAATACTCCGTTTGATCAGATCGCGACGCCGCCCCTCAAGGCAATGCAGAATCTAACTAAAACATTTGCTGACAGCGTGGTAATCGCAAATCCGGTACAACTTTCGGTGAATGTCACCGCAGTTGACACCCAGTCAGCCGTATTCCCTGGCGATAATACCCATCCACCATTGTGGGAGCGGGATATGCTCACTCTCCTGCCATTTCATGTCAGCGCTCACAAGTTTATAATCGCAGCTTACACCATGACATTCGATATCAATGCGCTGGCACAGGAAGCAAGTTATCGATTAGTGGTGGGTGGATGCCAGCATACGCCGATTGATGCAAAACTCTATGACCCGCTTACGGTCAGTACTTTGCCACTTCAGATTATCAGCACTAACAGCGATGGCCTCATCGTGCAATTAAGCGTTACCAACACACCTCGACTGCTTATTATTACGCTTTAATTGGATAAAGAAAGGCTGTAGTAGATGCGTCTACTCATTTTTTGCTGTCCAGATCTTTTCCTGATACAATCCATTCCAGACTACCAATGTTACCGTCTGCATTTTCCCAGTGTCCACAACGCAGGTCTATACTCGCCAGACATGCGGTAGTCATACTATGATAGTTTCCTGTGAGTCGGCCCAGTAACTCTTCCAGTCCCGGGTTGTGACCACAGATCATCGCACTCTTACTGATGTCGGATATGCCTTTCACTATTGTCAATAAATCATTCGAAGACGCCCCATAGAGACCATCTGAAAAGTGAGGCAGATTAGTAATTTTTGCAGCATTGATCACTTCATCAATAGTTTGGCGCGTACGCAGTGCACTCGAACAAAGAATAGTATCCGGATGAATCCCCAGTTTTTGCATCTCTCTACCGATAAGCGGGGCTTCGTGTTCACCGCGCGCTGACAGCGGCCGATCAAAATCTTTCATTGCTGGAATATCCCAATCTGATTTAGCATGACGTAAAAGATATAGATGTTTCATCTAATGTCCTCGGCTCAGCAATTCATTTTTTTTCAAGTATATCATAATACTGCATTCTGCTGCTCTTGCGATGAGGCGTTAAATATCTGAAACACCAGAGGACGGTTTGCCGCAGGCTTTCCAGATAAGTACTTTAGTGCCTGGGCACATAAGGGAGTGTTAAATCGTAATAATTTCACAACCCCTAAGCTGGCATAGCGATTAAGCCTCGAGTGATGGGGGCAGGAGATTTGGGTTCAAGTTCATTTCCGGGGGACTGATTACTCTTAGAGAATGAATGGTGATTATCATGGTAAGAGTCTCACCAACGACGATTCAATCTGGATACTGCAGCTCTCCACTTGACTTGAGGTTGTAATAATGATATTATTATCTGATAATTAGATCGTAAGAAACGTTTGAAAAGATTAGAGGAAGCGCCAACTTGGCAAATCGTGCTCCAAAACCCCCGCTAAAAAGTCCAACACCTCTGTCATCGCGAACCGCCTCACTGAAGCTAATACTGGCTGCTGTGGTGGCGGTTGGAGCAGTTGGTTTACTTGTATATCGAACGATTAGCACCTTCAAAAATTCCAAGCCAGCCCTGCTTCATTTGAGTGAAGATGTAATCCTGGGCACTCCGCCTCCACTTCCTGCCAAGGACAAGGCAGTAGTCAGAGTGCGGCTGCGCACCGCTTCAGAACTTAAAAAAATGGCATTAGCCTCCCCCAATGATTCATCGCTCTGGGGAAAAGCAGCTAACGCCGCCATGATTGCAGGAGACTATCTTTCCGCACGAATTGCGTTCCTTGCACTTATTCGCCTCAATTCATCGCCTACTGCAGAACTCTATGATGCGCTTGGGCAGAGCCAATCACAGTTAGGGCTTCGAGAAGAAGCTTTAAAAACCTACGGAACAATGCTCACCCATTTCCCTCAAAACGCATCTGCCTACATCGGCTTCAGCCGAGCACAATCTAGTTTTGGGCAAAAAGCAGAATCGCTGGGCACTCTCGAAAAAGCAGCCAAAGAGATGCAGACAGTTCCGGATCGGCTTCATATTGCCCATGAGTACGAACAGAAAGGAGACTTGGCGCACGCCCTTGCTGAATCACAGGCTGTTCTTAAAAATAGCCCAGACGATCCCCTGGCGATGCTGATGACGGGTCATCTTCTCTTTATGCTGGTACGACTGCCTGAAGCGAAACAGGTATTTGAGAAACTCACTGCTGCACACCCTGAAAACAGCAAAGCAGGTTATACGTTGGCAGAGATTCTGGATAATCCGATGACCATTAAACGTGATAGAGCCATGGCCGAGAATATACTGCTTGAGATAGCTCAGAGTGATCCTCACGATCTAAAACCTTACGCAAAGCTGGGTACCATCTATATGGACCAAGGACATTTTCGACAGGCGGCCTATGTCTACATTCGATTGCTTGAGCTCGTCCCCAATTCTGCTCTGGCCAGACTTCAGCTCTCACTCGCTTTTAATAAACTGGGGGATCCGAAATCTGGTCAGGCACAACAGGAAATTGCGCAGCATCTTCTTGCACGAGATAATGAGGAGACGCGGCTTCAGGCAGATACGGCGCGGCACCCAACCGACGCCAAAGCACGTCTCAATCTAGCCAGGCACTACCTGAAATATGGCCAGTACACGAATGCGCTGCCCCCGCTTCAGGCAGCATACTGCTTAGCGCCAGGAAATCGTGAAATTCAGATGGAGATGCAGTCTCTCTATCACGATCTCAATACTACATTTCCATGATAAATACGCATCAAATTATCAACCACGAATTTCGCGAATTAACGCGAAAAAATCATTCCATAAGATACCCTGTTATGCTCTTCAGGGTTTTGCACTATTTGATGTTGAACCGATTATTATCTTTAATGCAAATTATATTATCTGCAGATGTAAGTGCCGGATAAGCTTGTTCGCGATAATTAGCGTAATTCGCGGTTAGTTAAATTATGAAATCAACACGAGACGGCATACTATTTTTCATTCTATTACTGTACTGCTCCATTCTAAGTTGCAAGGGTGGAAAATCCCCCTCTCCCGTATCACAGCCTGTTTCGGCAGTACAGTTCCGAGACACAACCCGTGAAGTCGGTATTTCGGCAGAACGAACAAATGGAGCCTTCGGTAAGCGATGGATGCCGGAAACTCTTAGCGGAGGAGGGGCATTTCTTGATTACGATAACGACGGCTGGCAGGATATACTGCTCATTAAAGGGTCATACATGCCCGGCAAAACTCCTTCCGATGGCCAGCCAACCCTCGCTCTATATCATAACAAAGGGAATGGGACTTTTACAGATGCCACTAGCAGAACAGGGCTCGGAATTCGAATGTATGGAATGGGAGTGAGCGTTGGGGACTACGATAACGATGGCTACGACGATATATTCCTGACGGCAATCGGGAAAGCCAGGCTCTTTCACAACATACCTGACGGAAAAGGCGGACGAAAGTTTGTGGAAAGCACCGATCAGAGTGGGATCAACGATACTGGTTTCTCTACATCATCAGCATGGGTGGACTACGACTGCGATGGAAGGCTCGACCTGATCGTGTGCCACTACGTTAAATGGTCACCAGATTCAGATGTCTTTTGCGGGACCACCATAAAGGAGTACTGCCGCCCGACCGTCTATCCTGGAGAATCGTGCCGGCTCTACCACAACGATGGGAACGGACATTTTACAGATGTTACCAAAAAAGCAGGTATCTTCAACCCAAATTCTAAAGGTTTGGGGGTATGTATTTGCGATATCGACGGAGATGGCTGGCCGGACATAGTTATTGCGAACGACATGGAGTCGAACTGCCTTTACCGTAACAACAAAAACGGAACCTTCTCGGAGATCGGGCTTCAAAGTGGAATTTCTCTCTCCGATAACGGCAAGACCAGAGCGGGCATGGGCATAGATGCCGCAGACTACCGCAATAATGGGTCATTTGGATTAGTAATTGGAAATTTCGCCTTCGAAGGACTGGCACTATACGATGCCGGGACCCCTCCACCTTACTCTGAACGATCAAAACAGGCAGGGCTATTCGATCCGAGTTATCCCTTTGTCACTTTCGGCGTACTTTTCAGCGACTTCGATAATGATGGATTCTCCGACCTGATAGTCGCCAATGGTCATATCCAAGATATGAATATCGGCACTAATCCGGAGCAAAACTCGGCTCAGCACAATCTGCTCTTCCACAATAAGGGAGACGGCAGCTTTACAGACATCAGCGTGTCAGTGGGATCTACCATCATGGATTCGATGGTAGGAAGAGGGCTATGCAGCGGTGATTTCGATAACGATGGAAAAATGGATTTGCTGCTTATTCCGAATGTCAAAGCACCGCGCCTTCTACAAAACGTATCGCCTAACCATAACCACTGGCTGGGAATACGCCTGCGCGGTGTCAAAAGCAATCGCAATGGTTATGGGGCAAAGGTGACAGTTGAAGCGGGCGGCATTCAGCATTCGGCGTATGCACACAGTGGCGGAAGCTATCTATCGGCAAGCGACCAGCGCCTTCATTTTGGACTGGGAAACTTTATCCGTATCGATCATATCCCCGTCGAATGGCCGTGTGGGTCAAAGCAGAATTATGGGGCTTGCGAAGCAGACCGTTACATCGAGCTCACAGAGGGGCAGCCGGGAATCAAATAACTGAACAAACTTCTTCTTGCCTGATTTACAGGATTAAAGACTACAGTTACAGGATCTTCATTGACATGAAACAAGCACCATACGCATCCTCCTCACCTGCATCCTAGAAAAAATTGTGCCTTGTCAGGAATTACCTTCCTCATGAGCAAATATCCACGTAAAAACGAGTTGATGAAGGCTTTTAAGCAGCAGGAGCATCAGAAGCTTGTCGCCTCGATTCCCATGCCGAACCAGGATTTGCACGACTTACTCAACTATCTCGACCGCAAGGATGCACCTGAGTGCGACCACACGCTAAAAGAGACGATCGAGTTCCTCGGGAAGCGCGGACTGGACATTGAAAGAATCGTAGCGTGGTTACGCGAGAGTGGCGGTTAATGTGAATGTGAGGTTAGCATGAACGTAGACGATAAGTTCGGGGAGATGGTTGGTCAATGAAGCTAAAACTTGACCAGTAGGTACCATTGCCCAGCTTTTCCAAATCGCAAATAACAAGGTCAGGACTTTTCGCCGCTATAAGGTACAACGCCTCCAAGCCACCATTTTCGAACCACGCTGTATATCCTTGCGAATGTAAATAGTGGACGAGGTTTACGGACTTCTCCGGCTCGTCATCCAAAACAACTATTTCTCGTATCATTGTATAAGACTTCTCTCCCCAATAACACTTATTATTTAGGAGGATAGTACTTTTGAGGTAATATTGCGTTCAAAATGAATGCAATATGGTTTTCGCGAGGGTTAATGAGGACATGAAAATAGTGTCATTTAACCTCACCCCCCCCGTCCCCCTCTCCCAGGCTGCTCGTTCCTCGCAAGGGAGAGGGGGTGACTCAATCAGGAATCTCAGCCCATATAGGGAGCCTAAGCCACCGGAGATGGGCTTTGCAAATCCAGCGCGGAGTTTTAGGGGTTGTGAAAGTAATTCAAAATATTCTCCCATACTTTGCCTGGCGCTGAAGTACCCGTCTGGAAGGCCTGCGGCCAACCGCTCTGGGAGCGGGAATTGCGTCTGAAAGACGCCTGTTTTTTGTTGCCGGGAGTTTTCAACTCCCGGAAATAGTCGTCTATGGGATTACTATCACAACCTCTTTAACCCCGGCGAACCAATAGTTTAGGAATACTTTCAAATCCCCTTTATCTCATCGCGAAAGAATCCCTTTTGGTTCTGGCTTCGCCAGCTTAGGACTATACTATTCGGGCAGCGATCAACTTTCGCACGTTCTCGCTTCTTGCGGCATCGATAGGGGTGCGCCCGTTCTTATCGGTTGATCGAGGATTTGCACCCCTGCTCAGGAGCAACCCAACCACGCGCGCTTGATCACAGTTCACAGCGCGGCGCAGCGGTGTTTCCCCATTCTTGTCCCTCGCCTCGATATCTGCGCCAGCATCCAGAAGCGCCTCAGCGATGCTCGCCGTTCCTCGCCTTGCCGACATGTGCAGCGGCGTCATGCCGCCAACGCCGATGACCTGATTTACGTTCGCGCCATGCCTTATTAACAGTTCGACCGCCGCTAGCCCTTCCTCCTCATCGCGGCCCTGGCCGTTCGCGGCGCGATAGAGGGGAGTGTGCCCGCCGGCATCCTTGGTGTCAATATCCGCGCCGAACTCCAGGAGCAAACGCAGACGAGGAACATCCCAGGCAATCGCGGCAGCACAGATCAGATTCCTGCCATGATCATTAGCGCGCGCAGGAGACGGATCTTCCATGAGCTTCTCCCGAAGGGTTTCAATGGGGAGGCGATACAGAAGAACGAATGGATCGGCGAGAGTGGCGGCGAGTTCGGTCAGATGCGACAGAAGCTGTGTAGAGACTTCCCCACCTATGCCTTCTTCTGCGAACGAGGCCGTCATATGTGCCAGCCAACGCTCTGCCTCTGCCGTTCCGATTGCGATGTGGGCATGCCGACAAAACAGGCTGTTCTTGCCGCGTGCAATGGTATATTCGGGAGGCCCGCCCGTCCACTCCGTGAGATAAAGGGCCAGGCGCTCCTCTAAAGCGGCCATGTTCTTCGGAAAAAAACCTCTCAGCGCCGGGTCGTGTTCAATCTTGTGATGGAACCGATTGGAGATGCGCCTGAAAGTCTCGATTCCCCCGACAGCCTCGTACACGCCCTCAAGTGACTTGTCATAAAAATGACCCTTCATCTATTTACCCTTATCTCGATGTTTCGTTCGATTGATGTCCATAACTCAATTCTCCACCAGATTGATCAAATTAGGAAAGAGTACTCGACCGAGAATGACTATTCTACTACAATTGTTCACCGATGAATTTTCTTTCTCCTTCACGAACAAAGCTTGTTATGGGGATGTAAGTGGCTGCGGGGCATCTCTTTGTAGTCAAATTACGTTCAGGTTGTATACAATATGGATGGATTTCCACGACGGGCTAAAGGGGTTGTGAAAGTAATTCGAAATGCAAATATATCGCTTAAATACACCTCACCCCAACCCCTCTCCCGGTAACTCGCAAGCTCTTTGGGAGAGGGGCCAATGCATGGTTTTAGTCACCCCCTCTCTCTTGCGAGGAACGAGCAATATGGGATAGGGGGCAGTGGGTGAGGTTGAAACAGTGTAAATATCGCATTACTTTCACAGCCCCTCTATCCCGTCGCGAATCACTATGTTCAGTTAAATCTATTTCAGTTCTGGTTTCATCAGCGAAGGAAAGAGAACAGTTACTCTGCGGCTTCATTACATTTGTAATTCGATTATGATATCTGATCTATCTATTAATGTGCAGCAATGAAAACTTTTGTATGGAGGTTCTGAGCCGGCTGAAACCAGATCATCTCACCTGAACAAAACGAAAAATTGACTTGACAACTCCTATCATAATCGGTTATGATAGCAATCGACGGTGTGACTGGAAAACGCTGAAACGGCAATGAAAGTCATGCAGTGTATAAAAGTTATTTGCCGATGAAAAAACGAATTCAAAGAAGGGGACGTATGATGATGAAACACTTTATGAGAAGGTTAAGCCATGTCGCTTTAAGCGGCGCTATGTCCACAATAATTATCGGACTAGCACACGCTTCACCCAGCAGTATTCCTTTCACAATCTCAGGGAAAGTCGTGAATGCCTCCGGAACTCTCACTGGTGACTTCAAAACATTGAGTGGGTTTTCGGACACTGTATTTGCTGTGACAGGCGCTAGTGGTTTCTACACGGATTCAGCAGATGGCATTGCTGGAGTGATTACGGGGGTGTTGCCGGGAATTTTTTATACCTCCATTCCGAATACCGGCAATCACGACAGCATCTATACTACAGGCGTGGCTCCGTTTCCGGGCACATCTTTCGACAACATCGTCTACCCACACGGAAACTCCGATGTCGAATGCTACGGTTATGTCGGAGGGCAGCTAGACATCTTTGGATTAATGTTTACTCTGAATTTAAACAACTCGGGGAAAGCGCCAGGGCAAGCCGGCGGTATCGGATTGGTAAACCTTTGGAGTAATGGCGTTCTGAACGATCCAACCAACAACATCGGGCTTGATTACGGAGTCTCCGACGGATTGCTGCTCCAAGAATCTAGTTCAGCCTCTGCCAATGGTCAGGTTTATTACGCACTGAACTATATCGGGAACACAAACAACTACCCGAACAATATCGATGGTACTGGCTTGTATACTCCCAGCGGAGTTTGGTTCTCTACCCCCAATGTTCCAGAACCATCTGCGCTGATGATGCTGGGTTCAGGAATCACCACTCTGTCGATACTGGGATTGCGCCGCAAAAAGCGCGCGTAATTGTAGATAAATTGGTTATGCGTCCGTTTCTTAATACACACGTCCCGAGGATTTATCTCCTCGGGACTAATCTTCTATCTCAAACATCTTCTCATCGCCTGTATGCGTCGAACGAAACTATCCTGCAGTACACGCCACATTGACGCAGGATCAGGACAATGATGGTATTCCGTTCGTAATGTACGGAGGTTATTGCTTTTGTTCGTGTACAACATGCTGACTTCGGGAATTGATGGGAGTGCTGGTGAGATTATCGAATCAGGCACTGTCACAACGAACATCGTTAAAAATTCACGATGTTAGGGAAACGTCTAACCTCACCCCCCGCCCCCTCTTCCAGACTGCTCGATAGCTCGCAAGTGAGAAGAAGTGACTGTACTCTGCATTTGTCCCTCTCAGTGAGCAACGAACGCGAGAGAGACAGGTTGGGGTGAGGTGCCGTTGCGTATTTTACACTATATTAGCATTACTTTCACACCCCTTATCCCGCAGCGGAATAGATGCTCGAAATAACATAACCATCCCTATTCTAACGCCCTCACCTCACCCGCTCCCCAATGATGGTTTAGAGTATACTCTAACCGGACACCTACAATAGAATCCTAGGGATGTGAGGAAAGTATCACTTCGGTAATAGCTTTTTAGGCCGAGGTTCGACCGACTTCGTGGAAGTATAATGATTGAGAACGCATTCCCAAAATCCATGTCCTCCTTAGAAGTTATCGTCTTGATGGGACCGCCAGGGAGTGGCAAATCGTTCCTCGGAAATCGCCTCAAGCAGCAAGGGATTGTGGATTATGTGGAACGCGAGCCGATTCTGGTTGAAACCTTCGGAACGGATTCTTAGTTCGCAAAAACAAGGCTGAGGCGCTCGCCTTCATTCGCCAGTGCTATCTGGAACAGCTCGCCAATCGCACGAATGTTATCGCGTTTGAGTCCACTGGAGTTACTGATCGTCCGCTCCTGGATGATATCCAGCGTCACCACCGCGTGGCTCTGGTGAAGCTCCTCGCCTCGAAGCAGAAATGCCTGCAAAGGATTGGATCGCGTTCGTTAGGCAAGAACCTCAACAACAATATGCTGGACAGTGAACGGTTCTATGACTACTGGTATAAAGAGGTTGAACCTACCTACTCCTTTGCTCTAGAAGTAGATGGAGAGGACGTGGAACAAGCGTGTCGGGTCATCCGTCAATTCATCCAAGAGCCAATTTGACCAGTCGGTCAAATTGGCTCGATTCTCGTGCAGTTTGTTTGAGGTTCTGCAATCATGTTGTGCGAATCGTTAGACTGATTTTACACTGGCGAGAATATACAAAAATAGCAGTTAAAACATGGAGATAGATGATGAAAATTACTAGAAAAGAATCACGGTCATCGGGCAAGGGGCCAGAGGATTGGTTTACCGGGGCTGTAAGTGTGGAACCTCTTTTCGAAGCGGATGCGCCTGCACGCGTCGCCGGCGCAAGTGTAACTTTCGAGCCGGGCGCCCGTACAGCCTGGCATACGCACCCACTGGGGCAGACCCTCATCGTGACCGCGGGCATCGGGTGGGCACAGCACCAGGGCGGCACAATTGAGGAGATCAGGACAGGCGACGTGATCTGGTTCCCGCCAGGCGAGAAGCATTTGCACGGCGCTGCTCCAACTACTGGCATGACGCACATCGCCATTCATGAATATCTTAACGGTAAGGTCGTCGACTGGATGGAAAAGGTCAGCGACGAACAGTACCGTATGTGCAGTGCAGGCTTCAAAGCCTTAATGTGATGCGTTTCTCATACATCTGACCAAAAGAATACAACTGGATATTTTGAGAGTGGCAAGGTCTCAAAATATCCAGTTGTATAGTAACCTGTTCTCTTGGACTTCGTGAACTTCCACAACGCTATACCTGGGCGATCGGATAGGCTTCCACATACTCCTCGTTATTGGCCCCATAGTATCGGACAACGCGGGCGGAGAAATCCACTTCGTAACGAACTACTCCGGCTTTCCAACTCGCCTCTAAGAACTGCTCGAAAGTGCTATCCCCGGCCTGGTCGGTTCACAGCGCTGTGATCAGCGTATCTTGATCGAACGGAGGCACATCCACCATGCCATCGACCAGTGGGGCTCCTACAGTCATGACCGGGCCATCTTCCGTCAGATACAGGCTCTGGCAGGAAGGCAGATACCAGAAGTTATGAGTAACGCCTGCCTGACGCAGTGTCTCTGCCAGGTAAGGAAAGCCGCCTGCCTTCGGTCGGCCCGCTATTGCGCGCTGCAGGGCTGCGTGCAAATTATCACTCGCTTTGTTCATGGAAACTCACCTCTCAAAGTCAGGATACTCTCAAGTGAATTAGTCTATGGGAATCTCATTTTTGTTGAGACGTGTTATTGGAACGGCCCTAAGTCGCGGCAGTTCTAGCGCAGGAGGCTGTAGATTCGAGGTTTATTCGTGTTAAAGCCTACCGTTCGCTGCTATATGCGTTTACAACAGAACATATTCGCCCGCATACGATCAGGTGAATCTTAATATTTAACATGGGATGAGCAGGATGGACTGGATAATAACAGTATGACTTGAGTCTCCTTAATCATTCTATCATGCTAATCTGGCCAGTTACTATTTACACTCATATAATACTGGTTATTCCAGTTCTAGGTTCGCAGAATTATCTAGCAGGGTGATCTCAGTCAGTATTTTGAGGATTCACCGACCATGAGTTTGTAACCGCCGGACATGCACAGGAAGGCCAGGAAGAATTGCCACAAGCTGACTGGATTGAGTACTGCGCGGCTTCCGGCAAATACGAGTACAACGCCGACCGCTACCGCAGCCCAGCCTATCTTCTTCATCTCTTTCGGGGCGAAGACTAGCATCAATGCGCCGCCGACGAGACTGAGCACGGTACTCAGCGCGGCGATGCTGCCGAAGAAGCCGTTACCGCGATGAGTTGTGAACTCGATGTCTTTACCGAGATAGTAAAGCCCGATTATCATCAGCGCGAACCCGAATAGTTTTGTTAAACCTTTCATCATTACCTCCATTTTACCTCACCCCCAGCCCCTCTCCTTCCTATTCCCTCGCAAGCTCGGAGGAGAGGGGGGAAAATGCACCTCACCCCAACCCCTCTCCCAGATGCTCGTGCCTCGCGGGGAGAGGGGCGAATGCATATCTGCGTCACCCCCTCTCCCTTGTGAGCAGTGCGAGCAAAATGGGAGATGGGGCAGGGGATGAGGTTATGTTATCGGTGACGAGTTGGTTCGTTGTGCCGCTCCTTCAGGGAGGCGACGTGCCGGAAACGAGTTTTCCAGCCCTGGGGCAGCCTGCCGGTTCGAATTGCTTCTGCGATCTGCACTGCTTCTTCGTGGGTGAAGAGGATGTCTGTCTTGCTTTTGATGTATTCGGCGTATCTGGTGTCGACGACATTGGGCGGCATGGGGGTTTTGAACTCGACTTCGCCCCAGAACCATACGACGGAGAAGAATCGGTTGTGGTCTATCTTGAGATACTCGGAGAGCGCCTTGGTGTGTCGATAGTTCTGGCGCAATGGGTTCTGCATTCGAGTCTTATTCCCGTATCGGCTGACTGTCCACTGTGCGTCTCGTTCATTTCCGAATATCCAGCCGTCGATATTTTTTGATTCGACGACGAATATGCCGTATCGGGAGACGATGATATGATCTATCTGCGTGGTTCCGTCGGGAGTGTCGAGGGTGGTGTCGTTCAGGCATATGTAGATATTGGGGTCGAGGCGCAGCTTCTGATATATTACGCCCTGTACCTCACCAAACCACCCCGTGAGCATTGATTGTATGGACAACGTGACGCCATCCTTCCAACAAAAAGGGGTGACAGTGTGAGATTAGCAGTGCTGAAGTCATGTTAACCGAATTATGTTCGTTTGTCAAGGTAATTTCGATGGGTTAGTTTGAGATCAATTCGCTAAACATGGCAGAAATTTCGCATTCGTAATTTTATACGATTCCATATTAACTAGCTTCTGCAAGTGAATATAACAATTCCAGACACCGAGTCCATTGAGCTAGCGCAGTTCTCGCAATCTCTGTATCTGTCAAATCGTTTTCATCATGGGCAACATAATTATTTCGAAATTCATTTAGAGTATTTAGTTCGGTATGTAATACTTCAAATTTTGAACTATCAAATTCTTTCTTGACTGCTTCCCAAACACCGGGTGGAACGGCCTGCCAATGGTTTGCGACCTCAAGACAAAAGACTAGTGTCCCCGTTCGGAAGCGAGCATTACCATGTACTAACATATCGCGCAACGTTTTACCACAATTAGTTAGTATACGTTCCTTTTGTTGCCAACCAATTGTTTCGAACCACGCGCGTTCAGAATGATAATCAGTAGGCATGTACGGCCCAATCCGTAAAAGTATCTTATGACATAACGCTTCCACCTGCCCCCATAGTGCCGAGAATGCTGGAGCAAGTCTCGGATGGTCAGAATCAATGTTGAATTGCAAAGTTTCGGCGGCCTGTGTAACATAAGGGACGAGAGACTCGTGAAGCGTTAAGATACCAGCACGTTCCAGAAGCTTAGTGTAGAGCATATCCTTTCGATCTTGCTGTTTTGCTTCTTCGAATGGCAGTTCTTGCTGATAAGTGTGCAGTGTATCTAACAATGATGTGAGTGCTGGTGCACAGGCGCTTTGCAGTTGTGTAATTGTATGTGATACTGCCGCTTGATCAAATACATGTTGCGGTACAAAGAGATACTTCCATTTGCTTCCAGGGGTTCTCTTGCACCATTCGACTGCCGCCGCCGCCTTACATGAAACTTCTTTGTCTTCCTGTCCTTTTGTCTCAACGAGATAGAACACTCCATCTTTCGCACGCACCATAAAATCCGGCCAATATATACCCCTATCACCAGTAGACTTCAGGTAGTCGATGGAATGCTTCTGCGGTCCAGCATTTTTAGCGTATGCTACCACATCTTCCGCGCGGTTACAGAACTCGGCGAACCTACGCTCAAAGTCGTTCGCACATGGTACTAGATTGAACATTGTTCGTTCTGAAGCAATTGCCGGATGCCGGTCGCTGACGGAAGAGGCAAATGGCTTCCATGACGAAATCTTTGCATTTGTTTCGAGTGACTTTCGATCTTGAACGTGACGCGTATGTGCTTTGATAAGAGGTGCGAATGTCGCCTGGATGCGTTGACGAACATCTGCCTCACGCATTCGATGATCCACTTCGCCACTATGGATATCCACCAGTCGTTCAAATAGAACTTCCTCGACAAAGCGCTTTAAGAGCACACGTAGAATGCTACCCTGACCCGAAACATGACAAACTCGCTCAAGCTGTTTGGCGTAGAAGTCAACCGCTGACCACGCATATTGGAGCAAACCGAGGTCGATCTGCATTGAAGAGACGATTTCGTCGGAAAAAAGGTGCCTCTCAGTATATTCAATTGCGCCGGAATGCGGCTGGCCGATTGAAAGTCCGCCATATCCCTTTGCTGACGCATAATCGCTGATGATTTTGAATGTTAACCCGGAGAGATCAAGCGTTTCAACGACCGAATCGGACAATCGTGGAATAATGAGTTCGAGGTCCTCGACTGATTTGTTCGCATGATCCACATAGATGGTAATTGAGTCACGAAGAGGTTCTGAAGCTATGAGTAACTCGAACCCTTCCTGTGCAAGTGCTTCCTCATATAATTTTTCAAAAGCAGGGTGATGAACTACACTTACAATCTCGGGGTCATCCGAGCCGGGAAACATGCGGCGGAGGCCGCGGCCAAGTGTCTGTTCCGGGAGAATATTCGAAGCCGCAGAGTACGCGCGCAACGGCACGATAGTTGTGACGTTCTTTACATCCCAACCTTCGCGGAGCATTAGAACAGAAACGACACATCGATACTTACTTTTGGGCTGATCAAGCTCACGAGATAAGCGACGAACTTCCTGTAGCTGCGCTTCATTCATCTCCTTCTCAATCCAATCGGTTTCTTTTCGTCCGTTTCTGGTTACCTGCTTCTTTTTCACCTTGAGATTCGTATGGACGTTGAGAACGCGTCCCTTGAGTTCCGGGAAAGCATCACTATCCAGATAGTATGATATCTGATCTGCAGCGTCCGTGTCCTCTGTCATAACAAAGAGAATGGGAGTGCGAACAGCCTTCAACGCTTCGTACTTTGATTTCCAGAGTTCATAGCCAACCTGCAGGTGTGTTCTAAAGCGCTCCTCGGCTGGAAGAGTTTTATCAGGCTCTGCTATGATATGGGCTGATTCCCCAATGACGGGGACTTTGACGATTCCTGCATCGACAGCTTCGCCCAAAGGAAAGTCACAGACGATGTGCCGTAATAGCTTGCCGTCGTTATGCTTGGGTGTAGCTGTAAAGTCCAGCTGCGCAATAACTCCACGTTGTCCCACCTGGATCATCTGCGTATGCAGTGTTTCAATAGCAGTATTCCAAGCAAGGTCTGGATCGTGCAGGTGATGCGCTTCATCGTTGAGCACCATGATGGAACCATGCCCTGCGATACGCTGGCGAAGTGATGCGCCTCCGTCATATACCTTGGTGCGTTTGACAGGAGGGCCAAATATTGCCGATGTTATTTCATTATCCTTAGTTTCATCCCTGCTGGCATAGAGCTGATGGATGTTACTTACATAAATAACACCGTGAGCCGCCTCGCCACCAGCTTCATCCTGCATAACAGCCTTCACATTAAACAGAAAATCACTCTTCCATTCAGGTGGCAGAACAGGGTCTTGATGAAATACCTTTAAATACTGGAAATCGTCCTTCAATCGCTCGTAGACTGTGATGCCGGGGGCAATGATTAGGAAGTGCAGCGGCATTTCGCTGTCGGGTTCGAGGAGCCTGTGGAAGTAACTCCAGACAATGATGAGACTCATCGCCTTTGTCTTACCGCCACCGGTTGCAATCTTGAAACAGTAACGCGCCCATGCATTCTCTCTCGGGTCGATACCATCCACAATCGTTTGGAACTTCTCACCGCCCATGTCAACTAGCAAACTTCCAAGATTTCTGCATGTTGCAACCTCGTAAAGGTAGATAAGTGTCTCGATTGCCTCCCGCTGCGCCCAGTTATAGGCAAACGGAATTGGACAATCCGGACCTTCTATTGTGTGTTCATTCTGGAACCAGTGATGAAGCAGCAGCTTGCTCGTATCCGAAGCCCCAAGATATCCGCTGTCTCGCCAGTCATCCACCTGACGCCGCACTGACCGTACGAGGTCACAGTTGCTGGGTCGACGACCGGCCTGAGGCTGCAGTGCACCTCGAACTCGGTGTCGATCAGGCTGTTCCCATGGTTTATATAGTGGGCGGAGAGCCTCAAGATTATGCTGAGTTACATGGATAGGCATAGATTAGACTAACACCTCAATCACCGTCGTCGTATCAACTCCAAATACGTCGATTACTTTCACGCAAATCTGTTTCTTGCCGTGTGACGAATACTTCCAATCCAGGTCTGAAACTGTTTTAAGCTTCCGATCTTTACGCGTTCGAAAGTCCTGCCAGTGATGCTCGAAAGGCTTATCGTCTCTATGCTCAAAATCCACTGCCCAGAAATCGATAAAATCGAAAGGTGAACTAACGGCTCTCTCGCGCAGCGCCTCCAGTTCCTTTTCCGGCGCTTCTGCTAATGCAGGGTGGAAGTCTTTTAGCGCGACATTTACCTTCCCTTCATTAATAATAGCTTCAGCCAAAACCCACCCAGCCTCAAAGAACTGAACTTTATTACGATTTGCTTCCATAATCTCACGTGGTATCTGCTTTAATACGATCTTAATACCTGTCTCCGCCTCCAGTGCCTGTTTCTTACGTGCCAGATCCATTTCAAATTCCCATGCCAGACAGTGCACCTGATGCGCGCCTACTGATTGCGCTGCATGAGCAACTTCTGCTAACTCTTCATAGATAAGGATGGTATCAATTTCGTCTACATGTATGAAAGCTCCACTACGAGTGCCATGAAGTAATGGATTGGCGGAGTTAGTAAGTGGGATGGCATCATAAAAGCGTAAAACAATCTTACGGTGCTCTTCGTCCGCACCTTTCAACCGGTCGATTTGCCACCACTGCCGTTCATAGCGACCAAGATTGTAAACATCAAAGGAGCGATAGGGCTGACCTTTAGCATTCATTTCCCTCTGTATCTGAATTAGTCGTTTTCGGGATGTATGTATAGCGTATCTCCCAAGATCGACACCTATCCACCGCCTCCCGAGTTTCTCGGCTACAGCACAGGTAGTACCTGAACCGCAAAAGAAGTCCATGACTAGATCACCTGCATCAGTCAACCATTCGATTGGTATATAGAGTAGCTCCTCATGCTTCTCCGTTGCATAGTTGCAATTTGACCCGCTCGCGCGTAGATCTAACCACACATTGCTTGCAAGTTTATAATCCCTGGGAGGAACGAAGTATTGGACTTGACCTTCCGGCCCTTTGCGTATAAAATCGAGATCTACTTCCTCTTCGAGATGCTTCATATAATACTCGTCAATATCTTCCATTCGAGATTCGATAAAAGTTTCATAGTTCATAGCTGCATTTAATGCGCGCTCTCTCTTCCACCTCCATTGACCTGTAGATGGATTTACTCCAAAGAGTTCGTAACGCATTGTATGGCGATCAGTACCACGCCAGAATGTATCCCATTTTCCTGGCTGAGATTCAGAACCAGGTAATGTGAGCTTTCGCATCTTTGTTAAAGGTGATTTTGAGAACAAAAGTATGTAATCGTTTCCAAGTGTAAGCCCTTTAACCATTTCGAATTGTGATTGTACGTTTTTTACGCCACGTCGAACAATAATCTTGTTCCGATAGTTATCTGCACCCATGACGTCAGAAAGCATCATTTCTATTAATGATGCAACTTTATCGCCAACATGAACCAAAGCGAATCCTTCAGCAGAAAGAAGTTCCCTAGCAAGCATCACCCTCTCATGCATCATATTTAGATAGGAATCCGTGCCTTTACCCCATGTATCCCGATACGCGACTGCTTCGAGCACCGACTGCTCTTTTTGGATAGCCCCCCTAACCTCACCGATCTGAACTTCCATCGTAAAATCTGCCCCCAGATCAAAAGGAGGGTCAATATAGATAAGGTCAACTTTTCCTCTGAACTGTTCAAGTAAGGCTGAGAGTGCCAGTTTATTATCACCCCAAATTAGCATATTTCGGAAATCATCGCAATGGGAGGATTTGGTAAAAGCTTCTTGATCGAAAAGATCGCCAGTCCTTGCTGCTTCTGCATTCGCTCTGTCTCGTGGCTCGTCGACTGTCTCAATCTTCTGTAGCGGAAGAGGTATATCCGGCAATCGAATAGGGCGGCGGTTGCCGTATTCATCGTATTTTCCTTCCCATACCAACTCGGTCTTCATACGACTGAGCGGATGGGAGTTATTGGGTCCGTAGGGAGTGTTCATTCGTCGTTATCGCGCCTTCTGCTCTGGCTGCGTAATGCTTCTACAGCCTCCTGAATGGCCACCTCGTCTGGCGTCTGAGTAGTCCATTCGGACCAGAAATCGCGTGTCAGGCTGAGTGGTTTCAACTTCGGGAGTTGCAGTTTGACTCTACTGGGAAGTAGGACTGCATCTCCAAGGACCATCGCCTCGCCAATGTCAAGTAAAGGCAATACATCAGTTATTGCAGCCATTGAATCGGGCATTACACTCCTTACCGCAGACTGATCATGTTCATTTGTTAACCGAAGCGCAACAAAGTTATTACACTGACTGAGGATGGTTCGACTTACATCAGATGGCCTCTGGCTGACTACGAGAAGAGCAAGACCATACTTCCTGCCTTCCTTAGCAATCCGTTCAAAAGCCTCTAACGCTCGCTTACTGGGGGCGTCGCTCTCGTCACGAACAGGGAGATAGAGATGTGCCTCGTCGCAAACTATGCAGATTGGTGTTCGCCTCCCAGGTGCCATCCAGAATTGTACGTCATATATAAGCCGCGCAAACACACCTGCAACTACCGGTAACACATCTCCTGGCACTTCTGAAAAGTCTATAACTTTTATCCCGCTTTGGCCGTCTGGACTTCCCATAAGACGAGAAAGTACGTATGCAAGCCAGTCGTAGGCGAAGCTGTCATTAGGAGGTTGGAATAGAAATCCATACCGTCGATCGGTTATCTTAGCGTCTAACCGCGAAATGAATCGCGTTAGCTTGGAATACCACTCCCCTTGCTTTTCACGACCGGTAGAACCTATTGTCATCTGAGAGTCAATATCTGCCAACTCAGCTAGCACTTCGCTAATGCTATAGGGTATTGGTGAGTCCACGGTAAATGTAGCGCGAACATCTTCTCGATTTCCTTTGGCGAGCGATCGATCTTTAGCATCTCGAACCAATTTGGTAAATACTGTAGCCTGATTTGGAGCATTTGTGTCCGATCGGTCCAATAGCATAGCCAGCATCTCTTCACGATTGAGAAGCCAGTAAGGAAGAAATAATGTATCTTTATCTGGTTTTTGAAGATCACCTGGTCCTGCAATTTTCATACGAATAGCGTATGCATCAGGTCCTTCGCAGAGGCTAGCATACTCACCATGCATGTCCAGGACAATTAGATTCGGGTGTGCAAGTTTTCGAGCTCTCTCCAGAAGCAACGCAACCGCACAGCTTTTGCCGGAACCCGTACTGCCAACAATTGCTGCATGTCGCTGAAAGAAACGGTTTCCGTCAGCAACTGCCTTAGCATCAGGGTCGATTACGTAGGTACCTAATTCGATAGCAGCCTCAGCTTGAATTCCGCCAGCAAGCGTCCCCATGAAGTTCGTGAGGTTCTCACCCTCCAAGAGATAACAAGGTTGATCGATCTGAGGGCAGGTGTCTGCTCCGCGCTTAAACGTCGGGCCCTTCCCTCCTCTGTCCGTCCAATATGTTCCCACTAGCACCACTCGAACAGTATCCTGCAGTGCATCTCCCTGAAATCCGGAATCACCCTCCACTTCATCGAGAATAGTAACAACTTCGCCTGGAAGTCGCGTAATTCTCTCTACAATGGCAATTAAGTATTGATGTCCTGTTGCTCCCTGGATTGCCACCAAATTCCCTACAATCACCATCTTCAGCTTGTCGTGATCATCTATCTGAATGTATGCCTTTGATGTATCTACCGCAGTCACACGGCCGATTGGATTGGCTTCCGCCAACTGAATAGGTGTGCTAGGCATTGTCAATAATCTCCTTGTAGAGCCCAGTAATGCTCCATAATTCACGTGCGATAAACATCGGTTCGTTACATCCTCTATGTAAGGCACTACCAGCGGTGTCAGTACCTGCTGCCTCGGTAATTGCCAACATGTTCGGAGAAGCCTTCAACAAACGCTCTGCGTTCTGTGTCAAGCTCTTTGTGACGAGAATAAGTTTTTTTTCTGTGGCAAGAGTAGGGCACCAACTTTGCTCCAGTTGGTCATCGTTAAAGCCATATCCAATTACCAGTACTCGAGAAGCCTTCATCAGTTCTGTTGAAGCTGCAGTTCGTTGCTGATCATATTGTTGTTGATAGCCGTGTTGATATTTCGTCAAACCTGGAGTGATTATTGATCTTGGTAATTCTAGACGATGGGAAGAGCGAATCACTCCATTTGGTGCTGAATACCAGTCCAGACTTCCATGCGGTTTATGCAGACGAATATGAGGTTTGACTGTCGTCCGAACAGATTTGCCATTTTGATGATATTCCTTATGAGCAAGCTGGCTCCGGTCACAGTTATGTCTCGCGACATAGGTTCCGACATATCCAGTATCGACACCCACCTGCATAACCTCTGCCTCAACCTCGATGATCCGATCGTAATTCGAAGTAACAACATGCAGCGTTCTCGATGATCTTAGAATATGAGCGGCCAATTTACCAAAGACAGGCGGTCTCAATTCCTCGGAAAGGGCACGAATAACAGGTTGCTCAAAGGATTCCACGAAATCGGCGGTTTCCTTAACGAGTGTAGAGAGTAAAGCGAGACTAGCATTGATGCCTTGAAGTGCATTCTCTAACCCAGTTCCGCTTAAAAGTTTCTTCTCTACTTCTTTCCAAGTATCTTCGTCAGCCCTATGCAACTGAGCAGGGATTACGAGGCGCAGTTGTTCGGCTAGCTGGCTCATTGAAGGTAAGCCGTATGAAATTGTTAACCCTGAGCCAACAACCAGCACGACGCCGTCTTGCAAGAAATCTTGCAATTCTGATATTAATCGTGCTGTGTCGTCCTCAGAGTATATCTTCATTGTCTGAGCCAATCGTAGTAAATAATTGTTTGGGTTGATACTCTACATCAGTCTCGCATGTACGAATCTCCAGTATTCTAGTACATACAATTACTCGTAAATTATTTGGCAGCGCATTAACAATAGTTAGAACACTCATAAATGTAAGTTTCCTAGGTTATTCATCACAGCCGTTTAGCCTTATAAGTTCAGTCCTTGTGATAATAAGCCCATATCGAATTACACTTCGTTAGAACTTTCAATAATCAACACAGACTGCACGGGCAAGTGTATCAAGGTGAGTCCCTTTTACGTCGAATTCTTGAGTTCAATTTCTTACCACACTCAACTCATGTCGAATCCTGCATAGTATTACAACTAAGATTGAACAAGTAGGGGTGAGTCAACGGCTTCTAATAGTGGTACTTCCGTTTGTTGATGTGCTTTCTCAATTTGCGGCAAGTCGTTGACGGCATCTATCCCAGCAGCAATTAATTCCTGACTCTGAAAACCGATTGGAAGTACCGCAACTTCATCTAGCTCCCCAATATCATCTCCGCCAACGCCTCGCTCATGCAACTGTCGTGAACGCGAAAGGACGCTACGCTCCAGTGAACGCACTGAATCATTATATGAATCCACGGATAGGCGTAGGTTTCTCCCTACTTTGCCCATATGGCCAGCAAATGCTCTTACGCCATCATGGAGATTACGGCCAATCTTACTAATCTCTAATGCGCTATCGTTCAATCGCTCCTGGTCGAGGATATATGCTATTGCACTGAGCATCGCCATTAGTGTAGATGGGTTAGCTAAGTAGATCCTATCATTACGTGCATCATCAAGGAGAGCTTTATCATGTTCCACGGCTGTATAAAACATCGCCTCTGAAGGGAGAAACATGATTACGATATCGACACCTTGATACTGATTCCAATAGCGCTTTTCAGCGAGAGCTTTCATGTGTCCTCGCACATGCGCGGCATGTCGTTTGAAATGACCATCGCGTTCAATCTCATTTTCACAGTTCACTGCTTCACGGAATGCATCAAGTGGAGATTTGCTATCCATTGCAATACGGCGGTTCTTGGGTAGATTTATGACCATATCCGCTCTAAGTCTGCCATCGTCTGTTTCGGTCGAGTGCTGTACTTCAAAATGTACTCCTTCTTGGAGTCCAGCATTCTCGACAACGGTTCGCAGAGTCATTTCTCCCCAGCTACCACGTACTGTTGGCTTTTTAAGAGCATTTGAAAGTTGCCCAGCAGCCATCATCATTCCCGTGACATGCTTCTCAATGTTGCTATAAGCAACCTCTCGTTTAGTCTCCAGCTCATTACATTGCTTTTCGAGCTTCTCCAAGTTTACTTGAATGGGCTTGACTAAAGTTTCTATAGCCAGTTCTTTCTTGTCGAGCTCTGCCTTAGCTGCTGCCTGACCCTTTGCTTGATTTTCGTTAGCAAGTTTTAGTAGCTCTTGATTTGCTTCTTTCAAAGCCTGGCCAGAGAGGGCAGCAAACGTTTCAGGCAGCTGCCTTTCAACTTGGTCTTTCTCTCGAGATGCGGATTGTGCTTGTTCCTGAGCGGTTGCAAGTTGCGCACGGAGTCCAGATGCCTCCTCTTCCTTGGCACGGCGAGCCGTCTCAATAGCAGCTAACGCCGTGTCCTTCTCTTGGATTCTCTCACGATACGTTTTCTCTAACGTTTCAATGCTTGCTGTAGTTTGGTTCCTGGTCAGTAAGCGTGTAACCATAATACCTACTACTATGCCTATGAGTAAGCTGCTTCCAACACATAAAGCAATAATTCCACTTCCCATTATCGTCTCCTGAATATAGAGAGAATCCGCGTTTCGCCCAGGACAAATTGGCAATATATGTTGGCTCACCTACAACGCAGCCATCATCGCGGTAAAAACGGTAAAATACGATTTAGCAAACAGGGTATTATACGCCAGTGTCCAGTGACCACTGGTAGCTAATTACACTTTTTCTTAGCACTTATCCTGCAATTGCATAGCGAATGCACAGGCAGTACAAGCTAAAATCATAGCAGGGTGAACCAAAAAAAAGGTGAATGTGTAATCATGTATCACGTATACTCAAAACGAGCGAGTAAAATGCGGAAAGCGTAGCAGAAAATATTTTTGAAGCATAAAAACAGGGTTAATATGATAGTGCGTCAGCCTCGAACAGAAGTCCTGCAATCAATTAAAAATTTGTTATTAGTGTCAATTAGTCGAAATAATGGTCACAAAAATTCAAGAAAACACTAACTTGTCTGATGATGTGTGGAGGAAGTCCTGATGATCCGCAAGAGTCATGGCAGCATCTCGTATATTCCCTCAATTCCGCTCAACTTATCGCAAGATAGTCTGCATTCCAGAGTTAGTTTCTCACAGGATACGTGCTGCTTCTCGCATATTTACTCCCGCTTCTCGCAGGATTAGTCCGGTTTATCACAGGTTCAACGCCGCTCTGCACAACTTTACCCATTCAATCTACAGGATTACTCCGTTTTATCAGATGACGGCGCACTTTCCTATGCTATAGATTTTTTATACTGTACATTGCCGCCATTACACTACATTGAACAGCGATAACTCTGAGATATTGAATTAAAGCTGTCTAAAGTTACTCAAAAACTCTGCCGATACTGCTTGCATGAACATGAACAGCGCGTTATGGTTGTCCTCACTCTATCTTGGGCCGTGGGCCGAAACGCAGCATCATGTCAAAGGAGGTCATTTTTCCATGCCCGATTATCTACCCAGCAATGAGTTCGAGCTGCTCGCCTGGCTCCAGAACTTCAACACAGTAGCAGCCGCCAACCTGGCCGCTCTTGGCTTCGTCGCCGGCGATCTAACGCCCAGCACAGCAGGTACCACCAGTTACAGCACCGCGCTGAGCGATTCCGTAGCCAAAAAAGACGCAGCCAAGTCATCGGTATCCGCCAAAAACAGCCAGAAAAGCGTCGTAGTCGATGTAGTACGCAATCTAGCGCGGCGAGTGCAGGCTCACTCCGGCGTGCCGGACAGCCTCAAGCTCTCACTCGGACTGCCGGTCTACAATACACCCGCCACACCTGTCACACCACAGGCTCCCGCCAGCCTGGTTGTCAGCGGCACCGAAGACGGAATCAACACACTTAAGTGGAAATCCAACGGAAACAAACCCGGAACCATGTATATGATCGAAGCGCGCGGCAGCGATACAGCGCCATGGGTGTTTATCAACGCCACCACCAAAACCAGCTTCGAACACACCGATCAGATCCCCGGGGTCAAGATGAGCTATCGTGTACGATCCAAGCGCGCCGCCGGCGAAAGCCAGTACAGCAACGTCGCCACCGTCTACGATCAGATCATGCAGCAAGCCGCTTAACCTCACCCCCTTGCCCCTCTCCCATTTTGCTCGTAAAGCTCACAAGGGAGAGGGGGTAACTCAGACATGCATTCGCCCCTCTCCCCGCGAGGAACGAGCATCTGAGAGAAATGTTGGCGTGAGGTTCGCATTTCCCCCCTCTCCTCCGAGCTTGCGAGGGAATAGGAAGGAGAGGGGCCGGGGGTGAGGTCGCATTTCCCCCCTCTCCTCCGAGCTTGCGAGGGAATAGGAAGGAGAGGGGGTTGGGGGTGAGGTTCAAATGAGATTACCAATCGCCAGTTATAATCCATTATCCTTACGCGGCTCGTCCGCCATCGCAATTCCTGCGCCATACTCGTTCTGGCGAATGGAAGAGATCGGAAACACAACGCCGCGAGTCGATAGTGTTGGAGGCCGTGATCTCAGCGCCAGCCTGGAAGTCGACGGTGTGCCCGGGCACATAGGAAACGGAGCCAGTTTCCCCGCGTTTCCCACCGACGACATGCTCTACCGCGACGGAAGCAATGCGCTCAGCTTCGGCGACGTCGATTTCGAGTGGGTAATGTGGTTCAAATCCGTCAATGTTGCAGGAAACGGCTATCTCGCAGCGCAATGCGACGGCCTATTCAACTTCACCTACGCTCTAAGCCACATGATGGGCGCAGGCGATCTAAACTGGAGCGTCTGGGCTGCAGACGGAACCGGCACATCGGTCACACTTCCGGCAGCAGCGCCGGCCGGAACCTGGTACATGGTCGACTGTTATCACGACAGCGTAGGAAACCAGATCGGTATCTCCATAAATAATGGTCCGTTCAACTCAACCGCCTGGATTAAAGGCGTCAAAAGCGTCACCAACCGGTTCACCATCGCAGGCAGCGCCATAGGAAGTCCGCGCTGGAAAGGCATAGTCGATGCCGTCGGCGTATTCACCACCATATTAACGCCAACGCAGCGCACAGCGTTGTACAACTCCGGCGCCGGTTTGGAATACTACGGCGGAGCCTGGCACTAAATACATTTTGCCCTCATCCCCCGTCCCCTTCTCCCAAAAACAGGAGAAGAGGTGGCTATTAGTTGCATTCGCCCCTCTCCCGCGAGGAACGAGCATCTGGGAGAGGGGTTGGGGTGAGGTGCATTTCGCCCCTCTCCCGCGAGGAACGAGCATCTGGGAGAGGGGTTGGGGTGAGGTGCATTTCTCCCCTCTCCTGTTTTTGGGAGAGGGGCTTGGGGTGATGCATTCTAAAGAGGATAACCGATGTTCATTCAACGTAAATACAATACAGCCACCGTAACCGGGACACATATACGCCTGCCCATGATAAAACGCGGGGCGGCTGACTTCGCCATTGGTACAGACTGGACGCCTGCTGCAGGGGATGTGAAGATTGCCAAAGATGGCGGTGCATCGATCAATATCGCATCGCTGCCGGCTGCTGTTACCGTAGGGAACTCTGCCTACTGGGAGTTCCCTCTCAGCGCTTCCGAGCTAAGCTGCAAACAGTTGGTAGTTACTATCTCCGATGGAGCTCCTAAAGCGGTGGAAGATAACATGTTCATCGTGGAGACCTTCGGAAACGCTGCCGCCATGATGCCGGCTGACCTTTCGGACGGCGCGCGGCTCGGCCTGACTTCTCTCCCCAACGCGGTTCCCGCTGCTGCCGGCGGCCTTGCAACTGTGAATGCCGGCAATCTGATTGCCGGAATCCAGGGAACGAAGAATACATTCGACTCTCTGAACGATCTCTCTGCGCTGCAGGCGGAGAATGCCGTGCTGGACGCCGATGTCGCCGCACATCACACCACTTCGGGCAGCGCCGGCCAGCAGATCCACACCTCAGCAAGCGCCGGTTATCCGTGGTCGACAGCTCTGCCCGGAGCTTATGCCAGCGGAACCGCAGGAAACATCATCGGTATCAATCTGGATATGGCCGTCTCCAGCCGTCTGGGCGCAGGTTCGTACGTCGCTCCGGATAACGCTGGGATTTCCGCAATCAAGGCTAGTACCGACAACCTTCCTGCACAGCCTGCCGCAGTTGGAAGTGTAATGTCGCTGGATATGCTGCAGCCTGTTCCGCTCACCAATTCAGCGCAGACCCTCGGTGACGCCCTCAACGCAGCCCGCGCCATTGGTTTTGGCAAATGGGTAGTGGATGGCGCAGCCATTCCGCCAACTTTTACACTCTACGCACCAGACGGCGCCACCCCGATCCACATTTTCCAGCTGGACAGCGCCCTCACCCCCACCCAGAGGAACTGAAGAGAGGCGTTTGCATTCGCCCCTCTCCCGCGAGGAACGAGCATCTGGGAGAGGGGTTGGGGTGAGGTTCGCATT
>JANXSG010000056.1 GCA_025352825.1 Chthonomonadaceae bacterium
CTTTACCCAAAAGATGAGTAATGGTATGACGATGACCCTGGCGCAGGTAAATCAGCAGTTGAAATTGCAGTTTTCCATGATGAAGACGGTCAAGAAAAATGTGATGAAACTGAGCAATATTTCGGTTAAAGGGAAGAGAGCCACAGGTATATCCAACTATGTTTTTGTCGGTGAAATTGTCGATCAGCAAGGGCAAATGGGTCCTCCCGGTAAAGTGCATACGCTTTCTGTGACAGGTGTATCACACATGGTGATGGAAAAAACACCCAAAGGCTGGCTGTATAAGTCTATGGTGACAGATAAAGAGTCAACGATGATGGATGGGAAACTGCTGTCAATGCCGGGCGGACCTCCACCGAGCAAAAAGTAAGGCGTATTTTGCAGATATGTTTGCGTATAAATAGAAGGGCGCAAACATACCTGCAGGTTGGGAGATTGATATGGAAACAGCAACATTTGGAGCCGGATGCTTCTGGGGAGTCGAACAGGTTTTCTTGGAGACTGCTGGAGTAGTCGAAACCACAGTGGGTTATAGCGGCGGGCACACAAAAAATCCAACATACAAAGATGTGTGTACCGGGCTTACGGGCCATGCGGAAGTTGTGCAGGTCATCTACGATCCAGCGAAAGTCACCTTCGAACAGCTCTTGGATATTTTTTGGGAGAACCACAATCCAACTACCATGAACCGCCAGGGGCCAGATATTGGCGATCAGTATCGATCTGCAGTCTTTACACACAACGACGCACAATTTACCGCTGCATCAGAAGCGAAGGAAGCCCATCAAAATTCAGGGAGATTCGGGCGGCCTATTGTCACTGAGATTACGCCGGCAGCCGACTTCTATCGTGCGGAAGAGTATCATCAGCGATATCTTCAGAAGCACGCCCGCGCTAGCTGCCATATCTAATTCTATGAGGTCAGGCAAATGGAAACAGTAAACAATGCGCTCGTCGAGCAGTTCACCAATGCGGTTCGTTCAAACGATGCTGATAGGCTGTTCGATCTGATACATGAATCGCCTGGCCTCAAATCCATCATTAATGAGCCTCTTTTCGATTTCGATTCACCTGCAGTCGTCTATTCTTCATGGAACTCCCGTCTCAAGATGACCGAAACTCTCCTCGATCTGGGAGCAGATATCAACGCGCGTAGCACGTGGTGGGCCGGTGGTTTTGGTGTCCTGCCGACCGATAATGCGGAGATGGCTCAGCTTCTTATAAATCGGGGAGCTTACATCGATATCCACGCGGCGGCTGGCATGGGAATGCTGGATAGGGTTGAAGCACTTCTCGCAGAACAGCCCGATCTCGTAAATTCCAGAGGCGGCGACGGCAAAACGCCTCTACATTTTGCTTCCACGGTGCCGATAGCTGAGAGATTACTCCAATTAGGCGCTGATGTTGAGATTCGAGATATCGACCACGGCTCCACCCCGGCGCAGTATGCGGTTCTTGATCGACCGGATGTCTGCCGATTCCTGATCGCTAGCGGAGCAAAAACAGATATCTTCATGCTCTGTGCGCTTGGTGATCTGGCCGGAGTGCAGCGCGCTGTCGCTGCTAACCCGGACATCCTTAACTACCGCACGGGCGATTGGCTGGAAGCTCCAGCGCCGGGCGGCCACATCTACATCTATACCATAGGCGGCAATCAGACGCCGCTGCAGGTAGCCGCCAAGTTCGGTCATGTGGAAATATCCGATTGGTTATGTGCGAACGGCGCTGAGCTGGATATTTTTTCCGCGTGGGATATTGGCCGTCGAGAGGCAATTGTTAAGATGCTTGCCGACGATCCTTCCATCCTGAATAAGACTCCACTAGGGTGCCTTGGAACCTGGATGCATGAGGCAGCTCGCAAAGGAAATGCCGGGCTGTTCGAACTGCTGCTTACTGCAAAACCAGATATTGAAATTAACGATAGAGAATATCATGCCAATGTGCTGGGCTGGGCGAGACATTTCGGGAAAGCGGATATTGTGGCGCTTATCGAACAATATAATTCATAAGCCCTCACCCTCGACTCCTCTTCCAAAAACAGGAGAGGGGGACAAAGGCATAAGCGTTAAGTTAAGGATATTTGTACTTGCAACGAAGAGTTAGAGGAGTTGTGAAAATATTCCAAAATAATCTCCCTCACATCCCGGGCACTGAAGTACCCGCCAGAAAGGCCTGCAGATGAAATCGCGTCTGCAATACGCATGTTTTCAACTGCCGGGAGGTTTCAACTATCGGAAATGATTGAATATCGGATTACCTTCACAACCCCTACATCTCGTCTTATTTATGTTCTGGTTCTGGTTTCGTCAGATTCGCGCTGAACTTAAGGAGTTAATCTATGCAGTTTTTTCCATTCATCAGAATCCTCAAACCAATTTCCATTGGAATAGCTCTACTATCTCCATTATACTCCGCTAATGCGCTTTCGGGGAAAAGCAGCCATCATGGAATTTCGACTGGTTTTATGGATCGTTCAGTTCTTCCATTAACAGATTTCTATAAATTTGCTAATGGAAAATGGCTTCAGACTCACGAAATTCCAGACGATAAAACGGGTATAGGAACCTTTTACGATATCCACAATCACAACCAAGAGCTTTTGCACCAGATTCTGGAAAGCGCGGCCAAACATCCTCATGCTGCTGAGGGCAGCCCAGAAAAAATTGTTGGTGATCTCTACCGCTCTGGGATGAACTTCAGCCAGATCGAGAGGCAGGGAGCGGAACCACTTAAGGAAGAGCTTAGTCTCATTCAGTCTGTCTCAAGCACCACCTCTCTTCTGAAGGAGATCGCTCACCTGCATCGTATTGGGGTATCCACAAGCTTCCGATTTGATGTAGGGCAGGATGAAAAGAACAGCTCGGAACTAGTTATCGGACTGGGACAAGGCGGCTTGGGACTTCCGGAACGGGACTACTATACTCGAACAGACGCAAAATCGGTCGACATACGTGAAAAGTATCTCACTCATATCGCTAAAATGTTTGAACTTATGGGTGATAATGCAGCGGAGGCTAAAACCGGGGCGGCCCAGATCATTTCGTTGGAGACAAAATTTGCTGGTGCGAGTAAAACGCGTCTTGCGCTGCGTGATCCGTATGCCAACTACCATAAAATGTCCTATTCCGAATTGAAGAGTCTTATTCCAAATATTGAGTGGGACACCTATTTTAAATCGATAGGTATCTCAGAGCCAGTTAATATCGACGTAGGGCAGCCTGAGTTTTTCAAATCTCTCGCAGTGCTTCTAGGCGGTGAAAATATAGATACCTGGAAGCTTTATCTCCGATGGAACCTGATAAATGGAGCCGCAGATAAACTCAGCAGTAAGTTCGTTGATGAAAATTTTCATTTTAAAGGCGAAATTCTAAGCGGCCAGAAGCAGATTCCAGACCGCTGGAGACGAATGGTCGACAGCACGGATAGGGCGTTAGGTGATGCCCTCGGGCAGTTGTACGTGCAGAAAGCATTCCCGCCAGAAGCAAAAACTAAAGCGCTTGAACTTGTGCGCAACCTGATGTCGGCCCTGCACGACCGGCTTTACAGTCTGGAGTGGATGAGTGATTCCACCCGAACACAAGCGCTTAAGAAACTGGATGCTATCAGTGTTAAAATCGGTTATCCAGATAAATGGAAAGACTATTCTGGGCTTCAGTTGAATAAAACCTCCTACTTCCAGAACTTATTAGCAATAAACGAGCTTGAGTTTCAGCGGAATCTGAATAAACTAGGCAAGCCAGTGGATCGTTCTGAATGGCACATGTCGCCTCCTACTGTTAACGCCTATTACAACTCATCGATGAATGAGATAGTTTTTCCAGCGGGTATCCTGCAGCCTCCTTTCTTCGATCCTCAAGCGGATGATGCTTCGAACTACGGCGCCATAGGTGCTATCATCGGGCATGAGTTGACTCACGGTTTCGATGATCATGGGCGAGAATTCGATTTCGAGGGGAACCTTAAAAGTTGGTGGACACCAGCAGATGAACAGAATTTTAAAGCCAGGGCAAGTAAGCTGGCTGCCCAGTACGACGGCTATTTCGTATCAGAAGGTCTGCACATTAACGGTAAACTCACTCTGGGAGAGAATATTGCAGATCTGGGTGGCCTAAAAATCGCCTATGTTGCCTTCAAGAAAGCTTTGGCATTCGCTCCCTCACAAAAAAAACTGGATGGATTCACTCCGGAGCAGAGATTCTTCATTGCCTTCGCCCAGAACTATCGGAGTAAACGGCGCCCCGAAGTTGTCCGAATGCTGGTGCAGACAGACACACACTCCGTGGAGCAGTTTCGCGTGGTGGGCTCACTTGCTAATTTTCCAGATTTCTTTGCAGCATTTGCCAGAATGGGTGAACCATCGACATCTGTTCAAAATCCAGACCCTATCGTGATATGGTAGTAGATCTTAGTTAATAACAAAACTAAAAGAACATCCTGAAAATTAAATTCCAGGATGTTCTTCATAATCAGCAGCCTTGCTTATAGATATTATGATCAGATATATGGCGGATTATAAGGCGCTGTGACGTTGTGAACTGCTAATGTTTGTCGGCTTCACTATCGCTGTATTTGTTGGAAATAGTGTTTCAAGTCCGACGTGGTGCTCGCGGCTCGTGTCCGCAATTTCATTCAGTTGAATGGGAACATTGACGAACAACTGCTGCCCACTTCTGGGGAACACCAGTCCCAGCCTTACCGGCTGGTTCAATTACATCCCTCCTCTCAGAATTTATTACTGCACTTATATAGACGTATCCAGGAACAAAAATGTTTCTTTCAAGTTGTGAACACCAACACAATTTCACGAGTACAAGAAATCACAGATTACTATAGTCTGTAACACATCTCTGAACAGGGTTCACATGTAGCCCGGTGGTGTGGAGGTAAGCAATAGCCCTCTGGACTTCAGTGAGTTTGCCAGAGATGTCCATCTCGATAGTTCCGCCTGCCTGGCTGTCAAAAGAGGCTCTGGTGATATCGAGTACTATCTGGAAATCTTTGCTTATTCGAAGCAGGATCGGCGAACCAGCCTGGACTGGGTTTGAAGTTTCGAGCGTAAGATGTACAGTTATCGGGCGCGCAACAATATCTTCGGGGGCGGACAAATTCCGCAGAGCAGCAGACTCAATTCCTTCTTTGATAACTCCGATGGAGTGCAGATAGTTGACAGCCTGCTCCAGTTCTTCTGTAGAGCCTTCCATCGCTAGAGATATCTGAGCATACTCCTCAGTCACCTGTGCTCGCAGAATATTTGTGACAACATTGAATAGCTTGCCCAGCCTCCAAATGATTGGCTTGCTGACATTCTCCTTGCTGGCATTCAAAATCAGATTTACTGCAGGCATATGCGACTACATCCTCACTTGAAAATTAGGTACTATCGGAATTAACCTGCAGAAATTATACCTCAAACGCTTAAATGCAGTGGAATATAGTTGGGTAAGCTAAGACTAATGCCTATCCACCAAGCAGCCCTCATCCTCCGGCCGTACACCAAAAACATGCGAAAAAGCTGACTCGATTCAATAATCTCAGCCCATGCTCAGAGCCTATTATCCTCTCCCCGTCCCCTCTCTTATGTTGCTCGATAGCTCGCAAGGGATTGGGGGTGATATAGCTTGGAACCCACTGCCGATGCAGGGAGCCATAGCGACTGGAGATAGGCTTTGAGCTTACTAAGGGAGTTTTTACTCCGGCGGACTATCGTGCCTCTACGGAATGGCAGAATCAATAAATAAGACACTTTCGCTTGCTTACCGCAAACTGCTTTATTAATTATGCATGCTGGGAAGGAGGTAGGAGGTTAGGAAAAAATTACCCCCCGGCAATAGCTGGCACGATTGAAACAGCATCGCCATCCGCGACCAACGTATCCTTGCCTTCTAGGAATCGAATATCTTCCTCATTGACATAGATATTCACAAATTTTCTCAGTTCCCCTTTATCATCGGTTATTCTTGCTCCAATACCAGGGTACTGGCTTTCAAGATCGGCAACTAACTGAGTGATTGTACCTGCAGAGCTGAGAACGGTCTCCTGCTCACCAGTATATTTTCGAAGTGGGGTGGGTACGAGTACGGAAACTGACATAGTTTTATATCCTTAATGGTGTTCCATTTCAAAACTCAGGCTCGTAGTTGAGCTTGAATATAATCATCTTATGCGCCTACGCCTGCCAACAACTGCTCTGTACGAAGTGCAGCCTCAAGGGACGCGAGATTAGGCTCAATGCTGACTGCTTGGCCAAGTTTACCGACGACTGCTTCCTGAGTTTTCAGACCGTTGCCAGTGATGCAGATAACGACGATCTCATCTGGTTTGAAGTGGCCTTGTTCCGCCAGCTTCTTGGTCACCGAGACAGTAACTCCGCCAGCCGTTTCGGTGAAAATGCCCTGCGTACGGCCCAGTAATCGTATCCCATCCACAACCTCTTCATCGGTGACGTCTTCCGCCCATCCGCCGGATTTCCGAACCGTCTCCATGGCTATATAGCCATCTGCAGGATTCCCTATCGCGATAGATTTGGCGATAGTGTTCGGCTTCTGCGGCCGGAAGACTTCCGCCTTCTGTTTGATAGCCGTAGTAATCGGAGAGCATCCTGTTGCCTGAGCCGCATACATCCGTGTGGGTACGCCGCCGTCGATCAGTTTAAGTTTATCCAGTTCGTGCAGCCCTTTGTAGATCTTGCTGATGAGTGATCCTCCGGCGCAAGGAGTAATTACGGCATCGGGTGCGCGCCAACCCAGCTGTTCCGCAATTTCGTAACCAAAGGATTTAGAACCATCCCCATAGAATGGCCGCAGATTGATATTCACAAATGCCCATCCATATTTTCCGCCAGCTTCTGCACACAGGCGGTTTACTTCATCGTAGTTTCCGCTGACAGAAAGTAGATTCGGCGCAAAGACGAGCGTGCCCAGAACTTTTCCCAGTTCGAGATCGCTTGGAATAAAGATGTACGACTTGAAACCACCCTCAGCAGCATGTGCAGCAACGGAGTTTGCGAGGTTGCCAGTTGAGGCACAGGCGACCGTATCGTATCCGAACTCGCGCGCTTTTGTGAGTGCGCAGGCGACCACGCGATCTTTGAATGATAGGGTAGGATGATTGACGGCATCGTTTTTAATGTAGAGGTTATTAAGCCCGAGCTCGCGCCCAAGATTTTCAGCTTTGATCAGCGGTGTCCAGCCCACGTTCTTGCCGACGGTGGGTGGCCCTTCCACTGGCAGCAGATCCCAATAGCGCCACATAGAGGGAGGCCCTGCCTCGATCGACTTTCGGGTGACCTTTGGCGCGATCTCTTCCCAGTTTAGAATCACTTCCAGCGGGCCAAAACAGAGCTCGCAAACATGGATCGGGCTGGTGGGGTACTCTTCCCCACACTCCCTGCATTTCATTCCCAGAACTTTCGGCATCGTATCTCCTCCCCATACGTAAAACGGCCTCTCGTACCGTGCACAGTTATTGCACAGGACGAGAGGCCGCTGCCTTCGTGGTTCCACCTGTATTCGATCAGCCCTCACAGGCTAAGCCTCTGCGGGTGCACAGCCGCCCGTATAAATACGCGCAGACCTCTACACCCTAACCCTGTAACGGGAGCCCCCCGGCTTTCCTTATTCGACTCTTCGTCTTTCAGGATTGCGGCTCAAAGGCCATTTCAGCAGATTCGCTCATACCGGCTCACACCAACCCGGCTCGCTGTGATCGCGCTCTCTGCGTACTCCACCTTCTCAAAGCCTGTAACTGTTCGAACTTCCGGAAAAACCGGAAAATCTCTATATGTTGATATTATACACACTCAGACCACGGATGTCAATACCGAAGTTCAACCTGATGTCTCTAGTGTATGATATATTCGATGCGAAGTACTCGAACATATTCTACCAAAGTGGGATGTTCTTCCCATATCGATAATGGGCTATTGCGTAAAAACGCTATGGATACTTACCATCACCATTTTTTCTACCTGCGTTTACGCTATAAGTAGACGGTCTATCGAATCTTTGTGATAAGGCGGTAAGATTATCGAGAGCCAATAATGGGTGATAACTACGAAGGCAATGCCTGTTTTCCATTAGTCTGTGTCTGATTCTTGATCAATTTCGGAAGACGACGGTAAAATTCCATATATTATATTATAAACGGTTTGAAGTAGGTTCATGAGCCGTATTGCAGGATATTTGGCTCTCACGAAACAATATAGTGATCGTTTCTCCAAAAGAGAGATACTACACCACCTCAATAAAGGACAACTTTGTATGAGACGTATTTTTCCAGTGGTTTGTAAATATGTTATTCCGCTATTATTTTTTGCTCCTGCTGCCTATCTTCGTGCCGATACCTCCCAATTCTCATTTCTTAGGAGGCCGGATATTCATGGCGATTCCGTCGTTTTCACATCAGAAGGCGATCTCTGGCTGGGATCCATCACTTCAAAATCGGCAGTTCGAATTACCACGCACTCTGGTATTGAAACGAATGCTCATTTTTCACCGGATGGCAGCAAAATAGCTTTCACGGGCCAGTACGACGGCCGTACCGACGTATATCTGATGCCCACCGAAGGCGGAGAACCCAAACGGCTGACTTTTGACCCTTCCACAGCGGTGGCCGTTGGATGGAACCCCAATGGTAAAAGTATTCTCTTCAAGTCTCAACGAGGAAAAGCTACAGTCGGTTCCAGACTGTTTGAAGTGGCTGCCTCAGGTGGTATGCCGCACTTACTTCCAATTCCTCAGGTGTCTATCGCATCTATGAACAGAGATGGGCGCCGTATTGCTTACGTGCCCATTAGCATAGAATCGCAGCACTGGTTTCGTTATAAGGGAGGCCAAGCAGACAGCATCTGGCTGACAGATATTGAAAAACTAACATTTAAACGGCTTACAAACTATCCAGGAGTGGAGACTAATCCTTGCTGGATCGGGGACGATCTCTATTTTGTGTCCGAGCGAGATGGAATTGCTAATCTCTATCGTATGGATTTGAACTCAGGAAAAGCAGTCGAAGTCACACACTACACCGACTATCCCGTTCGGAGCCCATCGTCGGATGGTAAACGTATTATTTTCCAACGCGGCTTTGGACTAGCGCTATTCGATCCGGCAGCGGGAGATGTGAAGGAACTCAAGTTCAATCTTCATTCGGATAGAATGCATACGCGACAACGCAAAACAGGATTGACCGCCTTACTTAATACAGTATCTATTGGTCCGACTGGGAAGCGTGTCGTTCTCGAATCGAGAGGCCAGCTTGTCTCCATTCCAGCAGAGCAGGGAGAGCCCAGAATTCTCGCTTCTCTGCCTGGCAGCCGATCAAAATTCCCTGCCTGGTCACCAGATGGCAAGCAGATTGCATTTGTTTCGGACAGATCTGGAGAAGAGCAGATATGGGTCTGCCCCGCATCCGGTGAGGGATATCCACGGCAGATAACAAGAGATCACAAGGGTCCGCTGGGCAAACTCATCTGGTCACCGGATGGGAAATGGCTTGCTTCGGGAGATATTGATCTTAAGATTTTACTTATTGATGTTAAATCGGGAATTTCTACCCTTGTCGATCAGCAGGACAGAGGGGGATCGTACGATTGGACGAACTACTCCTACCGTTTCAGCCCGGACAGTAAGTGGCTCACCTACGCAAAGACAGAGCCCAACTGGAATCAGTGTGTCTATCTTTATAATATCACCACAACAAAACGGACACCTGTAACGTCATCTGAGATGAACTGTTATGCGCCTGCTTTCGATTTCTCGGGTAAATATCTGGTCTATCTCGCCGACCGGCAGTTCGATCCCAACATGGGTGGAGCCAGCCATTTCTTCTCATATGATAAAATTACACGTGTGAATCTTCTTGTGTTGACATCCGATACTCCCTCTCCCTCCCTCATCGAAAGCAGTGAAGAGGGAACTACTGAAAAAGTGAAACCTGCCGCAAAGGACAGCACTGCCACCCGTATTGATCTCGATGGCCTCAGCAACCGGTCAATCGAGGTAGGTTTGCCAGCCGGATACTATCAAAAAGTGGACTGCTTGAATGGGCGGCTGCTTGTATTGGAAGCGAATTCAAACCCGGCCTACTTGGATGATCCTTCCAACATGCCATGCCATCTGATCGGATATGATCTGAAGAAGAAAGAGCCATCAACGATTTCGGGAAATCTCACCGCGTATGAGGTCTCTGCAGACCAGAATAAACTGCTACTTCAGAATGATAAATCGATCTCCATTATAGATTCCAGCAGTGGGCCTGCCAACCCTGGAGCAGGCAAAGTCGACCTGAGCAGAGTATCACTGGATGTCGATCCCCCCTCGGAATGGAAGCAGATGCTAAACGAGTCGTGGCGTCTTGCAAGAGATTTATTCTACGATCCGGCTATGCACGGCGTCGACTGGAATGCAGTAAAAACAAAGTATCTCGCACAGCTTCCCGCCGTTGGTGATAGAAACGATTTGAATACAGTTCTTGGTGATCTGATCGCCGAGTTGAATACTGGTCACTCATTCGTTCGGGGTGGTGATACCGGTATGAATACCGCTCTTATTCCTATGGGATACCTGGGAGCAGATCTCGAGCCTGTAACCGGCATGGGAGCTGTCCGCATTGTAAAGATGTTTGAAGGGGATGGCTTCGATCTCGATGCGCGCTCACCTCTGCTGGAACCAGGCTTAAATTTGAAAGCAGGCGACTATATTGTAGCGGTGAATGGAGAGCAGGTGCATGCGGATGAAGATTTTCAGGCGCTTCTGCAGGGCACAGTCGGCCGAGTGGTCGCATTAAGCATCAACTCCAAACCGAGTTTAGAAGGAGCACGAATAGTTCGCGTAAAACCGATGGCTACCGAGAGTATGGCAAGATACTACGAACTCATTGCCAGCCGAAGGCTCTATGTCGAACAGCACGGAGGCGGAAGTATTGGGTATATCCATCTGCCGGATATGATCGGAGGTGGGCTTCAGGAGTACACAAAGCACTACTTTCCGAACAATCAAACGAAGGCTGGCTTGATCTACGATGTGAGAGATAATGGCGGTGGCTTCATATCTGCCATGCTGCTGCTTCAGATGGCGCATAAGCCGTACGCATATTTTAAGCCCCGATTTGGCACTTCGTGGACGCGTGCAGACTGGAGTTTCGCGGGATACTCCGCGGCTCTGTGCAACGAGTTCAGTTCTTCTAACGCCGAGGAGTTTTCCGATGCATTCCAGCGGCTTAAACTTGGCCCGGTGATCGGGGCTCGTACATGGGGAGGTGAAGTTGGCAGCGGCAATGGTTACCATCTCCTGGATGGTGGAGTACTGTACGTGCCAAACTATGGGGAGTGGGCGCCAGACGGTAAATGGATTATAGAGGGCCCCGGTTTTATTCCAGATATTGCAGTGGCTCAGGATCCGGCAGCCGTTCTTGCTGGGGCAGATCCTCAGTTAGATAGAGCAATCACAATACTCAAAGAAGAGATTCGCAAACATCCCGTTGTACGGCCTTTGCCCCCACCATTTCCGAACAAGGCCTATCATCCTAGAGGAGCACATTAAGCAGCCCTCACCCCACGTTTCCCAGATATCCCTCATCCCCCCCAGCCCCCTTCTCCCAAAAACGGAGAAGGGGAGTTTTTACCTCATCCCCCCTGCCCCCTCTCCCATCTTGCTCGTTCCTAGCAAATGAGAGGGGGTGGCTAATATAAAAATCTCCGTCTATGCACGGAGCAGTTTAACTTTCCACATTTAGATTGGTATAAATCTGGTAAGTTGATAAACCGATGCCAAAGTCACCCCCCCCTCTCCTGTTTTTGGGAGAGGGGGCAGGGGGGATGAGGGCTGAAAGACGTATTACAAAAAAATCACCTATGCCGATATTGGCACAGGCGATTTTTCCTAGTAGGGCTACGGGGAATCGAACCCCGGTTAACGAGCTGAGAACCCGCCGTCCTGACCGCTAGACGATAGCCCCAGATTGAATATTAATCAAACTAACGATTCCGCGAACATTATTATACCAAACCTAAGGCCGTTTGTCCAGAAGAAATATTGGAGTGAACCCTGGCATACTAAAAATTCCCTCTCCAGATAACTGGAGAGGGAATTTGATTGAGCTATCTATTCGTTTGGAATGATATCTGCATCGGTGATAGGCTTTATCGCATTAATCTGATCTCGGCTCACTTTGTAGGTAACCTTAATCAGTCGCGGCGGCTGTCCTTCAGTCGGCACTACTCCGTACCACTTTGGCGCTGATTCTTTCAACGACCAAGGCGTCACTGTTGATCCATCCCATAATGGGCCAGTTCCACCCTGATTTGCTATCAGCATCGTTCCCAGGAAGAGTTTATTGGTCTGGGTGGTGACATGTGCTCCATTTGTATCCGTGATGCCTTCTCCACTCCAGCCGAATCTATCCTGCAGGTGGGGCGAAGTACCACGTGTGTTGTATGAAAGCACGATACGATAGAAGTCCTGATTAAATCCGTACATCTTCGGGTCTTTGCTCATATCCATTTCACGGTCGAAGTGGTTTTTGCGTACGGAGATACTATCGATCAGAATAGTCTGGGACAGATCGATGTCGAAGCTGTTAAGCTCCTGATTGATCGCACGTTCCTTGTAGTTCCAGTCGGTTATCCGCACATCCACACGTGCCCCATCAGCAGAGTTGAAGTTGCCGGATATTTTTAGAACCTTAGCACGCTTCACTTCGATCTGCGGCTGGAAACTCACATCCCAGGGGCTTGTTTTGGTAGATCCCATCGAAGGACGAATTACAGCCGGGAATGCAGATTTGTTCACAGTAGAGTGCCCAGTAGGAGTATATCTGTCGTGGTAGCGCTGCAGAAGTTCATCATGGTTCCGATGTTCTGCGGTGCTGAGCTGTTTGACAGAGTAGTCATCCTTCTTCTTCGCCATCATCTCATCACTGCGCTCGATTGCTCTGTTCCAGGTGGCCAGCGCCTCTGGAATTTTGCCCTGTTTTTCATAAGTATGCGCCAGGATGTGCATGGTCTTAAGCGGACTGCCATACGGATAGTCGTCACCGCCAACCATCGGCTTGGTCTGATCCGCCATCAGGAAGGCTTTCTCAGCGGCTGCATAGTCCTTTATCTTGTCGTAATTCTGCCAGCCTTTTTCGAACTTAATATCCGGAATACCCATATTGTTGAGTATACCTTCATCAAGAAGCGCCTGAGCCGGTGCTATATATCGGCGGTCGGATCGCTCCGAGGAGTCAGTGAAGTTATACGCTAAGTGCCACGCGCCTGTAACATAGATATTATCCGCATGTGGATCCAGCCATGTAATGAGGCGTACCAATGGGAGAATTGCGTCGTAGTCGCCACTATGGAAGAACTCGTCGCATCTAACCCATAGAAGGCCAGCAGCCGCTTCCCGGAAGCCCAGAAGAGGAAGGAGCATGAACTCGTTATTCAGTCCCGCACTGGCATTCCCGATGTTCGCTTCGCCCTTATGGAACTGCTTAGCTTCAGGATCAATTATATGCTGAAGAATTGCTCCCAGTACGAATACAACCACAAGCACAGGGGCGAGTTTACTGAACCTATTTACAGTATCGGGAGGATAGGTTTTAGCAATATTTGCCATGGCACTACACCTCTCGCCGGTCGAAGATCATAATCGCGCCGATCAGCAGGACAGCTGAGTATATAAATGCATAGATTATGATATTTCTGATGTATATATTCGGGTTGGTAATGTCCTGTTCCGGGTGAATGATCGAATTCTGAATGTTGAAGTTCCCGAAGTTCGGCAGAATGTAGTGAACAATATTACCGGCGCCACGTATGAGTACATTCTTGTTTGTTGTGAGCGAGTCGGTGACGCTGCTCAAGTTTCCTACCAGGAATATACCGAACGACAAAAAGAAATTCACGACGGGAGTCGCAAATGTCGAAAAGAAAATACTCAGAGCCGCGAGAAGCATCATCTGGAAGAAGGTGAGCACAACTCCCTTAATCATTTCAGGGGCAATTTTATGCTCCTGAAGATATAGCATTGCTAAAAACACCAGTCCCATAGCAAGAATGTTGATGAAAACTGTGAGGAATCCACCCAAGAATTTACCGAGTACAAACTCATATCTCTGTACAGGTTTGGAGAGTACAGTGTAGATGGTACGGCGTTCAATTTCGACGGGTATTAAATAGATGCATGTAACGATGGTTATGAACAGCCCGGCTAGGAGAATAGCTGCCAGGCCAAGGCTGCGAAGAACCGTCTGGCTATCTTTCGGGCTTAGGAATCCGAAGAGAGGCCCAAGAGCGATAAGGAAAACTCCGCATACGAGAAATATCCACATGACACGTCTGCGCAACGCTTCTTTGACTGTTTGGCGAGCAATTGCCCATGGAATAGCTAGCATTAGTTAGACGCCCTCCTTACGAACGGTCTCGACAAACACATCTTCCAGAGTGCGCTTATGAGGAACCAGTGATATTACTTTTGCCTTGACACCTCTTACAATATCTATAATAGCTGTAACTTTTTCATCGTCATCCGGGCTGAGCCGATATGTGTCCGGGCCGTGATCTTCGATAGGCGCAATAGTTTTAAGCTTATCCAGAGTGCCGTTATTCAGCTCTTTACCTTGGACAATGATTTCAGTACTCTCTCCAGCAACTAGGTCTTTGATTTTGCCGACTTTAAGGAGTTTTCCGCGGTGAATAATGGCTACACGGGAACATATTATCTCTACATCTGCCAACTGGTGGGAAGATAGAAATACAGTCTTTCCTTCGTCTTTAAGGCTGGCAACGATGTCTCTAAGTTCTGCATGAGCAATAGGATCGAGACCGGATGTCGGTTCATCAAGGAAGAGTACTTTAGGATCGTTGATGAGCGCTTGTGCAATTCCGGTGCGTTGGCGCATACCTTTAGAATATCCTCGAATGTTCCGATCCCAGGCTTCGGGCTGCAGACGCACTTTTTCGAGACAAATTTTCACCCGGCGGCTCTTTTCTGGTTCTGGTATTCGGAAAAGGCTGGCATAAAAGTCCAGAATTTCCCGGCCAGTCATTGAATCATAAAAGTAGGTCTCTTCGGGCAGATAGGCGAGTTCTCTCTTGACATTATTGTCGCCCATCGGCTTTCCAAGTATTGTAGCATCACCAGCTGTTGGGAAAATAAGTCCAAGCAGCATTTTGATTGTCGTGGTTTTACCAGCTCCGTTGCGGCCCAGGAAACCGAAGATTTCGCCCTCTTCGACTTCAAGATTAAGGTTATTAACAGCAACTATCTCCTGCTTTTGCAGGACATCCACGTACTTTTTGGTGAGGCCCTGGATTGAAATCGCAGCAGCCATTCGTGTGAGTACCTCCCTCCGTCTCAAAGACGGAATGTTCGGAATTTTGAATTAAGTATTGCAACCGCAAACTCTTTCAAGGCAACATTATAATATTGACACTCAAAAAGAACAGGATGCTCGCTTGGTGTATCGGGCAGCCCACAGTTTATATGTAATAAAACTGCTTGAAAGTGCCCGGTCATCAAAAAAACTGCAAAATAACCTGACTTTTCGATAGAGTTTATGCTTAAATGCAGATTCTAGCTAATGTGCACCGACGCGTATTATACCATTAAGGATGGATGTTGTAAAGGATGGAAGGCATTCAAAGTAAGGATATTGGCAACAAACGGGTATACTTAGGAGTATGAATGTACCTGGTATAAATGCGAGATACTTTATTTCCATCTCCATTTCATTGCTATGCCTCATTATAATGGTTAATTCTAGTGCATGCACGGCTCACGCACTAAGCGAAGCACAGCACGAGATATACCGTTTGCGTATCCAAAATATTATTTTTGGCAATATTGAGATCAGCACTGATCGTGGGATACATTTTGCCCTGATTGGCAGAGTCATGGAACCGGCCACGGCACCTGAATTAGATAAAACTGCTAAGTTTTCTGGCACTGTCATCCGATCTTCATCCAGTGGCATTGCCTTTACTATGGGTAAGAACGAGGTTTTAAAACTGCTGCCAAATGCACTTAAAGTACATTATAAATATAAGAAATTATCGAACAAACATCAAAAAAATGAGATGCGGACTAACACCGCACCTGGAACTGGATTATTCTCCAGCCTGGCTCCACCAGAATGCACGCAAGTTCAGCTGCAATTTGAAGATAACGCACCACGTCCAGTTGATGAAAATACAGTTATAAATGATGAAGATGCGCTTGTATTTGCGGTCTCACTATCACACAGTCAACCCGCAGTTTCAAATGCAAATCAGGATGATCACTTAAAAATAGTATACGCAGACATTGAAAAAGCTGCTTCTCAGTACTCTGCTGCCGCAATAAACTGTGCGGAAGCATCTGGAGCCAAAATTGTGTCTGGTATGCTGACGCTTAAAGCCAGGTTTGTTCCTGGGGAACCAGAGCCGATTGTAGCGGTCTCTTATCTCATCGACAGCGAAGTGGTTTATGCTCAGAATACTGCACCGTTCGAACATAGTTTTGATACTAAAGAGATTAAAGATGGTGAACACGTGGTTGAAATCCGTGGTTTTGACAAAAAAGGTAATCCTATTAGCCGCAAACGATCTCTTGTTGTGATTCGCAACAGACCGTAGCGAGGAGAGTTCCCTTCTTGGAAAGTTTGGTAGAGATCGGCATCATTTTGCTGCTCATAGTTTTGAATGGTGTCTTTGCAATGTCGGAGGCAGCGATTCTTTCGGCTCGTAAATCCCTGCTGCAGCACCTGGCAGAGTCGGGAGATATAAAATCTAAAGCGGCTTTGGATCTTGCAGAACACCCGGATCGGCTTCTTTCCACCACACAGAGTGGAATTACTTTGATTGGAATTCTTTCGGGAGTTTACGGTGGTGCTGGCTTAGCTCACAAGTTAGCAGCTGCTCTCCAGAGTTCCGGTATGCATAAAGAGCTTAGCCAGACGCTTAGTTTCGGTATTATCGTTCTCTCCATCACTTACTTCTCGCTGGTAATTGGAGAGCTCGTTCCCAAATCCCTCGCGCTCAACAACCCCGAAAAAATATCTGCTGCAATCGCCAAACCAATGGGCGCCCTCTCCGCACTTGCATCTCCTGTTGTCTGGATTCTCTCGATCTCTACTAAAGCCGTTCTTAGGCTTACCGGCATCAAACAGACAGCCGATTCCCCTGTCACGGAAGAAGAGATAAAAATTCTGATGGAGCAAGGGAAAGAGGCGGGAGTCTTCGATAAGCACGAGCAGGATATTGTAGAGCGTGTGTTCCGTTTGAGCGATAGGCGCGCTATAAACCTGATGACACCACGCAGAGAAATTGACTGGCTGGATGTGGAGGATACACCAGAACAGACTCTGGAGAAGATTTCCCTCGCGCCGCACACCGCTTTGCCAGTTTGTGAGGGAAGCCTTGACCATGTGCTGGGGATAGTACTCCTGAAAACCATCTGGCATCAGACTGCGCACGGGCTTCCAGTTGATCTGAAGGCGGCAGTGAAGGAACCTATCTATATTCTAGAAAGTGTTAAGGCGCTGCATCTGCTGGAGGAGTTTAAAAGGGCCGCGCAACACCTCGCTTTGGTGGTAGATGAGTACGGAGTGGTAAGCGGACTGGTGACTGTCCATGATGTATTGGAAGGAATTGTTGGGGATGTGCCTTCGAGTGAACAGCCTGAGGAGCTTCCCGCAATCGAGAGGGAAGACGGCTCCTGGCTGATGGACGGTACCCTTTCGGTCTATGATTTTCAAAGGCTGCTGAATATTAAAGCGATGCCGGAAGAAGACGAGGGAGAGTATGAATCTCTAGGAGGATTCGTTATGTCTCGCCTGGGCAG
>JANXSG010000068.1 GCA_025352825.1 Chthonomonadaceae bacterium
ACCGTCTGCACAACCGCGCCAGGAGGAACCCCATAATCCTCCCATGTCTTCAGATTACTAGTCTTCGCCTGCTCAATCGTACCGGACATCGAAACCGTTGTCGATGTAAATCCTACACACCCATTCGCGGGCGATCCGTCCGAGCCATTCCATGCAAACGCGATATTCCCCGTCAGTCCGGCATCACTGAAACCCTGCGCATCACTCGGGAAATTATTAACAACCGAAACATTCGGCATGGCATATGACTATCCGTTAGTAAGTGAAAATCTTATAAAGGCCGCCCAGATGGTTGTATCGAATGTTGTCTTGCACATCTACATATTTAATCGCTGACTGCCTGGTGATCCCGCCGATCGTCACGCCATCGACCAAAACCGGCGTCATCAATGTGCGCTGAACCAAAGCATCCATTCTCGCTTCCATCGCTTCGATATCGGAATACGATCCACCCTTCCCAATGATCTTCACCTGAAAAAGCGAATTCTGAAGGATCCTCGCGCCCGCATTCCCCAAACTATCTGTCGAAGACTGATCATTCCAAATCACATAAGGAAACGCCGCCGCCTGGGGAGCTATATCCGCATACGCCCATCGATCAGCCCTCGCGCCCGGAGCAGAAACCTGCGGAATCTGATTAAGAGCCCAGGCAGCTGCCGCCAGCGTAATCAAAGTAGCATCACCATTGAACAGCGAATAAAAATAGTGGTCGATCCCCAGCAGCGTATTAGCCACATCTCACCCTTCCCACGTCTACTTCTTCACTGCTGCCATGATCGCAGCGCCAAGAGCCTTCTCGAATGGCTTTCGAGCCAGCTCCACCGCGGGCGTCAGAAACGGTTTTGCTGCCATCTTAACAGTGCCATATTCCACATAAGCGCCATACGTCGCACCAACATTAACCTCCGCATGCAGGTCGCTCGAAACATGGCTGATATCCATTTGGATGCTGTTCTTCAAATTGCCAGTATCGACCGGAACGACTGCTTTCGCATTCGTTTCTATATCTGCAGCCGTCTTCGCCACAATCGCAGCCACCAATGTCCGTACCCGTCCAGCCAATCCAGGTATCATATTATTGCGAATCTCTATTGTCAAATTCGGCATCGTAAACCCCTACGTGATAACTTCACATTGAACATCTCTCAAAATGCACTCTGTTGGGTTTCCTGAATCCATCACTTTATAAGTCATGAACCCAACCAGCAGCAAATCTGCAGGCCGAACATCGGCATTGTAAGGCATCATCAAAGAATATCTCGTCACGGTCTGAACCGCACCACTTGCCGACTGCTTGACAATCCCTGCTGACATCACCTCTAGAGGTGCACGCTTTACGAGTGGCATCACTCTGCAGGCGTAACTTGCTACAAATATAGGCTTGTCGAGCCCACCACCCTGGAGATCGTCCGTTCCAGATCCTCCGCGCCATACTGCTGCCACGTCAGGGAGACTCGCGTAAGCATCTTGCTGCATAGAAGCCAGTTCATCAACATCTAGCATTTCGTCGCTTTCTCAAGCTCACTAACGCGCCTGTAAAGTTCCGCACAGCGGCAAACACGACCCCGATCATAATCATGGAATTATAAAAACCTGCTAAATCGAGTTTCACGAGTAGCCTCTCACTTCACTTCGAAATCCGCGAGTGCTCTCGCAGCAAAACCGGTGTTTACTAAATCGTTCCGGATCTGCCTCGCCACCATTGGTTTTGCCTTGGCCGAATAACTCAATGCCAAGTCCGTCAAGCTCTTTATCCTCTGGCTCCTGGCGTACTGAATGCCCTGAGCTTGGAAGTCGTAACCCAATTTCAATTGCGCTGCCCAGTCCATCAGGAGGTCATGCGCCGACATGTTGATATCGTAAGTCTTGCCGAGCACCCATACGACTCCGTTGGAGATCCCAACTGTAAAAGTCCAATGCCCTGTCTGCGTGTCGGAGCTGTCCGGCGACAGAATATTATAAGTAGCGTCGAGCAGCTGGGTATCGTCTTCCCAATCTGCCTCTTTCGAGAAAAAATCAGTCCAGACGCGCTTACCGCCTGGCTGAATGGTGGGCTGCGTATCGAGGCGATCGTATCGCGTCCAGACCTGATATACGTCGAGATTCTGCTGAATTTCAGTGTCGGTGAAATGCTGAGCAGTCCCAGAAGGATCACCAATCATTCGCCTGGATCGGGCGATTAGAGCCGCCATGGAGGGACGCAGCGCCATTATTTACCTAGCTTCCCTCTGCTGGAGGAGTTTCCTCAGTTTGAGTATCTACAATAGGATCGACAGGTGCCTGCGCAGCCGCCAATGCCTCTGCTTGTGCCTTGGCTTCTGCATCGGCGTATGCAACTTCCGCGGCCTGGTGTTCCGCCAGTGCCTTCTGTGCGTCCTTCACTGCCTGATTAGCTGCAGCCTGGTTAGCTTTTGCCTGATCAAGTGCAGCCTGGTGGTCAATAACATTCATAGCGTCGTAAGCTTCCCGAGTGAGCGTGAAACCCGACTGCATCAATCTATCCCACTCCTCTGATCCCGGTTCTGCATAGAAACCGTTACCATCCGGCCTCATCAATAAAACTGACATATTCTGTGCCCCCGTTTAGAAACGGCGCCGGCCACTAAGGAACGGCGCCAATAGTGACTAGCTGGACCCCTTCGCTAATTGCAGCGCTTCGATGGTGCCTGTCATTGATGCCGCAATGTCGATATTGATTGAACCATCGGTCTGTTCATACCGTGCGCTCTCAATAGGGACGTACGCCACCGAAGACGCTGGAATAGAGAGAGCCAGGTCTCCAATTCCCTGCCGCGCAGCCCCGGGGTACACACCTGCTTTCAGCGTCACTATCTTGATACCTGCGAACGTGTTGTTAATTCTCAGGAGGAGACGCCTGGTAAATCCTCCTGCTGCGACATTGTGACTATTAACAGCATCAATCGTGGTCGGCGCCGCTGCTACCTGGTTATTTGCCAATGCTTGGGTTATCGGAATATTTGTTCTTGCCATTTGGCGTAATCCTCAGGAGGACGACTGCAGCGCCGTCCTCCGAATAAAAAGCAGTGATAGACCCGAACTACGACCGGGTAACAGTTACGACAGCAAGCGCTTGCGGACGAACCACTTTAGCGCCGTAAAGGTTTAGACCTTTGAGAGCATCTGCAAATCGTTGTGGCGGTCGGTATCCTTCGACCTTATTGACCTGCTCAGCGAGCGTGATCGCCATTGGATGCCCGCACATAATACGGTACTGTCCTGTTGACGCACTGCCGTTGAAAGACACGTTATTCGAGTTCATGATGTTAAACCCAGCTGCTCGGTAGATCTGTCCATTCAGCAGCGCGTCTTTAGCAACGCCGACCATAAAGGATGTGGTGAATCGTGCGTCCTGCAGCATATAGCCCTCGAACCACGGTGGCACTACAGCCCAACGGCCATCCATTGGGACATCGTTCTGATCTAGCAGCACTTTCGCGTTGACGAGCATGGGGTAGATGTCGGTAGCGACCGCGATTGTCTTAGGAGATCCATCTGTGCCGTAGAAGTTTCCGGCAGCCGTATCAGTGTAGAGTCCAGCAATATACTGATCCTGTGCCATCGCGAGAGCGTACCCTGCTTCATAGGTTGCCTCAGCCATTGCCTTGGGATTTCCCTGAATTGCGTCGATGTCGTCGATCTGGAAGTTGAAACCTTTCTGCTTCTCAATCACGAGTGACGACTGGTTATCAGAGAGTCCCTGTGCCGCTGCCATGTCGGTGTCTTTGACGTAGTCGAACACGGTGACTGGCCCAATGGCGGTAATACGAACGGTATCGCCCTTCTGGCGAATTTCACCCTCGTAATCACGATTACAGAGCTGGGAAAAGATAGTTGAACGATGGAGGTTTCGCAGGATTTCCGACCCCCAAACCTCAGGAACAAAGTTATTAAGCGACATGTCTGTTTAGCCTTCTGGTTAGTACCAATGAGAGGCCGAACAGCTACTTCTTGGCGGAAAGCACTTTCATGACTTCATCGCGTCTAGCAGCTATCTCAGCCTGAGACATGAGCTTGACCTGTTCAAATGTTAAACCTCCGCCGCCTGAATTTTCACGCCCTGGGTTCCCCACTGCCCCGCCGCCAGCGCCTACCAGATAGGGCTTGCGCTTCGCGAGGTCGGTCAGTAATTCCACGATATTCGTGGGCTTATCGCCGTCGTAGATAATGGCGTCCTTCTTCAGCAGATCGTATGCCGCTTCTTCGTCGACAATCCCGAGTGCGCGTGCCTGACGCTCTACTTCGGACTGGACTCGGACGGCTTTTAGTTCTGTTTCGGTTGCGGTGGCTCGTGCAGTTGCGTCGAGAGCATCCTTTTTCAGCTTCTCCTGCTCGGATAGCTGAGCGTCTTCAAGTACCTTCAGCTTGTCTTTCAGCTGCTGATTCTCAACACGCCTGGCTGCTGCTTCGCTGCGCACATTCGCAAGATCTCGCTCTATTTCCGCTGTGGTACGTGCTCCTGGAGGTGCCTGACCTGGGATCTCGCCCCCCGCTGCGGGCGGAGGAGTTGTTTGCGGCGCCTGTCCGCTGTTACCTTTTGGGTCCTGCCCGTTGCCTTCTTCTGGCATTCTTTAAAATCTCCACAGGCAATAAAAAACGCCTGCTCATCGATGTGATGGGAGGCGCTCCAAACAACAAAACGCCTCCCTCGGTTTTGTGTCCAAGGGAGGCGTTAATGCCTGTGGGGACGATGGTATTCGCGCTAACTGGATTTCAAGTTCAGATTTCGCGAAATCGGTATAAAATTTGGTCTTACATGCCTAAATCAAAAGTGATGAGTCTTTTTTTTAGTGAAGAGCGGGCATCGGATTCGAACCGACTATTTCGAGTTTATGAGGCTCGCGTAGTAATCCATTTCTACTCGCCCACTAAATCGCTCTTCATTGAGTATACACACGTCTTAGAATATTGTCAAGTCCACCATTTACAAACTATTTTTAAAAAACTACATCTTTTTTTATAAAACCCCTTGCATTATTATAAAAGGTGGAGTATAATTAGAATGTAAGAACAAACAACAACGAAACGGAAACAGAGACAATGGACACTGTTATTGAAATCACAAACAACGAAAACGAGAAAGAAACACTCGATTTTTCAGACTTCTCCAACTTCCATGACGAAACTTGTGCAATTTTCACATCATGCGAAACGCCTAGTCGTAGGCCGGATTTTATATCTGAAAGCGGATCGGAATATTGGGATAATGGAGATAGTGTGATCCGTCGTGCAAATCACTGGGGTAAGGATATAGCATCGTGCAGGTGGGAATTAGACGATAGACTTGTTGGAAGTCGTCAGAGAGTATGCGTTAAACGAATAGCGCAAATGTCAACAGGGTATTGCCCCTACTCGGAATTTCATACAAATGCTTATTGGTTTTTCGAAACACGGAGACCAATATTAGATGCCTATTATTTGGCATGTTCAAACTGAAAGGGAATCATCATGCTTTCATCATTCGTTAAAAATATTGGTCAGTTCCATCCTTGCGTAGCATACGTTGCGAAAGTAACAAATTTTACCGCATATGATGGTGTGGGAGTAGTTATTCTTTCCCCTAACATGGATTCTTTTGAATATACTCAAAATACTCCTGATGGTTGGCAAGCCGATGATGAACATACTTATCCATTACCAGCAGAAATGGACGCAGCATTCCCAGGAAAACTACATGCAATAATTTCCTGCGGTGAGATTGTCATTGACCATGGAACTTCCGCATCAGCATATCTTAATTTAACGAGAGGCTAACAATTGACTGAAACCAAACCAAGAAAACGCGCCCCAGGCGGCGGTAGGAAATCCCTGCCGCCTAGCGAAAAGAAACGTCGCATCGAACTGCATGTAAATCCATCTGTTGCAGCTTATCTCGAAGCAGAGGATCAACCTAAAGGATTGGAACGATCTCGAATAGCAAGGCGAAGGAAACAAGAGGCAGCCGAACTTCTCAGGCAGGCCAAAATGGAATCGAAGTTCATTTGAAACATTACGCTGGTGAAGCCAGCCCCTTATAAGATTGTGGTAAAATATTCGCATGAACTGGAAACCACACATTAGATTCACAGTACCCCGCACTCATAGGGAGTTCGAATTGGAAAATCAAAAATACAACGGGCATATTGAAGTCAAACTTACTGAGGATCAATTGAAACACCTTCAGGGTATATTCAAGCCTTTAACAGGTTTTACTGAATGGCCTCTTTTAAAGACTTCGCATACATCGACCGTCCCCACTTCGCCGACTGCTTCTCACCAACAAAGTCCCTTAGAGTAACCTCGCCAGTTCTATAAGCCGACGCAGCGGCCTTACCTAAAATCCGCTCCTGCATGGAAACACTCTGCTTCGCAAACCACTCTTCGCCAGGCTGGATATCGGCACGTGTTTCCTCCACACCATCAATACCCAGATCCTTCCAGCTTTTCGTCTCCGGAGCACATGAACATCTGCAATTTATATGGCTGTCCATCTGTTCGCTCAACTCATGAAACGTGCCATTCATCGCAATGCACATCGGGCAAGTCCGCCCGCTCAGATCCGCAATCCAAACCCAGCCGGCAATCACATCCGAATTCGCCCTGTAACTCTCGATGCTGGAATCCCGATAAACCCGCATCACCTCCGTGCGGCTGATCGTCAATGCCCTCGTAAGATTGCCGCCCATCTCATGCCGCATCGCCCGCGCCATCCCTGCCGGATTCTGCCCCATCGCCACACCATTGAGCAAAATCTTTTTAATCGACGCGCTGCCGTCCCGCCCGAACTGCTCCAGCAGACTCCGCAGCGGCTTCCCATCGCCCAGGTTGCCAACCATATGTTCAAAAGCCCCGACTGGCAAATGGCTGAAGCTCGCGCCAACTCCAGAACGGTTCGAATCTATACTCAACAAAGTCAACTGTTGAGCGTGATGCCTGGCCGCCTCCACCGCCTCGCGCTGCTGAACCGTAATCGTGCCCTCAGCATAATTTGCGAATACATTCAGCCGCTCTTCCGTCTGCTTCTGTAATGTCTGCAGCCTGCCTTCCTGAAATAACCAGGCCGGCGAAACCACTTCACCATTCTTCCGTGCTGTCTCCATTTTGGTGGTGACCGCATCCAGATCAGCACGGATACGCTGCCAGACATCTCCATATACACGCACCATCTCTGTAGCTGCTCTTCTTTCCTTAGCAAGCAGCTCAGCGCGAAACAACTCGGCCATATCATGAAGTAACGCCACAACTCAGCTCTCCGTTTCGATCAGAAATTTCACCAGCGGCAGATTGTCCCTCAAAACACAAAGCAAACCTGAAGCAATGGCATGAACCTGCTCCTCAGTCATCTTTGTTGACATTGCATAATCTATAGAATGAAGAATTTCATGCAGCAAAGTATCCCGAGTCTGATCAGGGCACATATCCTCATTTAATGTGATTACACCCTTAATATGATCACATCTGCCAAGATATTCAGTGCCTAATGCTGTTTCCGCAAAAGTCTTAATGTCCAGGCGCTTTCCAAATACCTTCACTTCATTGATCACTAGTCGCTCCCGCTTTGATTATTATTCCCCTGCTGCCCTGGCTGATTGCTGCCGCCACCATCCAAACCGCCCTTATCGAACTTATCCATCAAATCCGCGCCAAACTCAGCCTCGGTCTGACGCTCTTTTGCCTTCTTGGCCGCCTCAATCCGCGCATCGTAACCCATTTCAGTAATGAGTGTATCTTTGCTGACCCCTAGTGTCTCGAGGATCACAGCTGCCTGCGCTTCTTCCAGCACATTCTGAGGGATGGTATCGGCCCAGCCGATCTTGATCTTCAGCCCCTCTGCGAATCCACCCAGCACAAGCAGGAACGAGTTCAGTCTCTTCAGCATGTCGCCGTAGATGAGCCGTTTCTTGCCAGTCTTCTTCGCGATCGGGCGATGCAGGATGTCGAGAGCGGTGCCAGACAAGGCACCGATGCTTTCGAGATTCCCTAGCGCGATTCCAGGGATGCTGACCATTTCATAGAACGCCTCTTTGAGCTTATCTGCGTGCAGGATGCTGCTGCCAAGATCAGATACCATTTCGAGGTTTGCAAGTTTTGCCAACGGGTTGGGAAAAATCAAAGTAGAATCTACCGATACATCCAGGTCGCGCTCTTGAAAACCCGTACCCCACGTTTTGGGATGCGCATGATGTTTCAATATTCGGTTCGTATTTGATTTAGTGAAATTGATAGCTGAATTGACCTCGACAACATCTTCCTCAAGATCCGACCGCCCCCAGAACTCATTAGGCATAGGAAGGTTTTGGCACTGGAAGATCGGGCCGGTCCGGAACGGCCAGTTCTCAATCCCGATGAGCTGCCATGTCGTGGTATTCCCGATGGACTTCTCATCCTTGATCGACCAGTAGCCGTTCCCCTGATCTTGCTGAATAGTCGTGCGCCGCGTCATAGCCTGGCCGCTGTCAGGATCGACCGCGTTCCATTCAATCACGTAACACAAAACTTTATTGTAATCGTCCTGATCAGTAACAACACGCACACACTGAGGATCAACCAATGTCATGCGAGGATACGGTTCAAGAACATTCTTCGATCGATGCACGCGGATATAGGAATGCCCGCACACGCCGCCGTTAATCCCCAGCATCATCAGCAGCGTCATCTTGTTGTTCGCTTCCCACATGGCTTCGAGCCAGACCTGTTCGGGCGGCTCCGGCTCAAACTCGCCGCTGTCGTCATCGTCGTCTGCTATCTGCTTGGCGGTAAGCGCTGGTTTCCCAAAGTCAACCTCGAAGTCAATATTCTCACCAAACAGAAACGATACACCGATATCGACCGTGTTGCCGCAGTAATTCAGGCGACAGTTATCATCTGTCTGCCCTGATTTGACCTTCAGCGGCTTATCGAGCTTACCAGTGTACGCCTTCCATCGCTGCTGAATTTCTGATTTCCGCAGCTGATCGCCTGAATTAGCATAATTGAGAACTGTCTGAGCTATCATTGTTTACCCCCAAATACTGCGGCCTTCTCGAGTTACCCCATCCATAAAGGTCGAACAGACATATCTCATCGCATCAAGCCTGTGAAAATGTCGTTTATTATCGATTTCCTCAAGTGCCTGGCCAGACGGATCGAGCTTGCGTCGATATGTTCCAAGCTCATCCTGCAGCCCCTTCAAATCGTCGAACACAAATAGTCTGTTCTGCTTGAACAGGCTATAAGGCCGGTCGATACCGCCCTCCACATCGGCGATATATGGCTGAATGATATTGGCGCCAGCAGCTGCCCAGTCCATGCGCTGCTGAGTTTCCGAGGGAGCGCCGCCGATCCACAACACAACATTCTCGCCTTTCGATGCTGCAATATGAGTGTCGACGTGTTCCTGTGTCGACTTGCCACCTTCAAGAGATTCCCGATAGATGATATATCGTCCACGTTCCTGGTCTTCTGCTACTGTCAACACTGCTGTGTTGACAGCGCCGAAGTCGACTCCGATATAGCGAGGCCAATGTGCAGGAATTGCAAATCTCGGTATCTTATGGATATCATCGTCGAAACAGTCGTAAATCAATCCTGCCGGCTTCGCAAACATCCCATCATAAAACATGAGAAAACGGTGTAACGGCATCGTTGCTTTTGCACGGTTATATTCGGCTTTTGAGAAATTCGGATTGAAATAACTAGGAAACTGAATCACTTGGAAGTCAGTGTCACCATTCACCCATCTATCGTAAACCTGCTGCTTGATCCATCCTAAATTATAAGGCGTCGTTGATGCTAGCACTCGTCCGCGGCTTAAAGACAATCGTCTTAGGACTGCCTCCCAACTCTCCAGCGTGAAATTGTCCTGGCCGCATTCATCCAGCCAGGCAGCTTTCGCAGTGAGCGATTCCAGTCCGCCGCCACTGCTCGCGGATCGTAGAACGATCCTACCCCACATATTATCGTCTGCACGCTTCGCCCAGAATTTACCGGTCGAAGGATCCTGCAGTTCAAGAATGCGGTCACCTGTCCAGTATCGCGCTGTCTTGAGAGTATGCTCGAACAGCTCACGCAGCGCGGGCAGCATCTTCAGCTTGAAGAGGTCGTAACTGGCGGTTGCCGCTATATAATCGTTGAGCTCGCCCGACCGCGCAGTATTCTGGATCTCACGCCACAACCAGATCGGCCCGTAACTCGTCTTGCCAGATTGAGTTCCGGCGACAACAAACACAAACCGCCGCGTCGATCTCCACGCCTTCGCCTGCCCTGGGTGGAGATGAAACTTGAGCTTCCCATTCTCGACAGTATAAAGCTCACTCGCCATCTACCATGGCTTCGTAAGTAGCCTCGAAAATGTCCGGTTTACATGGGTAATGCTCTCCCTGAACACCAGTAATAGTCCAGTCGCCTTCTGATACAAACAAATCGCCTTCTAAAGTTGAAATCCAATACTTACCAACTCTTTGCGGTTCGTTATCTGGGGCTGGAGTGCTGAAGTTGACATTAAGATGTGTTTCTGGATTAGAAGCACTGAACTGTACAGCATCAATTACGATTGGTTTCTTTCGAAACTTAGACATATCTACTCCTCTTCCTCGTCGGGCAGCTCGACAATCACCTCAGTAATCTTAATCGGGCCCCCACCGGTTCCGCTTATCTCCACTTCTTGAGTATCGCCCCATTCCGCTCTTCTTCGTCGTTTAAGCCATGACTCGGCAGCTCTCCACTCACCATTTACTGCAGCATTCATCAATAGAGCAGCCATCCTGCATTCTGCTTCCGCCTCCGCGCGCGTAACAGCCCGACAAAACAAGACATTACTCTTCATCCATCTAGCAAATGTTTTAGAATCAATCTCCACGGCCTCAGCTGCTGCAGTACGAGTCGATCCAGTTTGCAGACGATCACATATTGCTTTGCTTATTTGCTCATTATATTTGCTAGGTCGTGCCATTAGTTTTTCGCATGCAGATCTCCACTGCGTTTTTTAAGTGGTGAAAGTGGTGAAGAAGGGATAATAGCCAATGTAATTTCACCCCCAATCAAACTAAAACGCAGTGGAGATCTGCAGCCGTGGCAAGGCGCCAGGCGAAGTGAAACCGCCTCACCTGCATCAAGAGCCATTAAAAACCTCCCGCACTTCGGGCAGCGAATATCTTTAGAGGATTCCACGATAACAACTCCTGGAACAAACAAAAACGCCCAAGAACGGTAAATAATGCCCGTTCGTGGGCGTAAGCAATATAAAAATGTCTGTCAATCCAATTATAGCACACCTCAAATAATTCAGCAATTAGTTCAATCTTTACTTACAGAATTGGCCGCCCCTTTCACCAGATACCAAAACAAACAATGAATATTCAACGCCACCAAAACCGCCACAACAATCGACCGAAAGTCATTCATTTAAACTCCTTCGGGAATTCATCCCACGTGCGGCCGTCCAGCATCCTGCCTGCTGCCTTTTTACCAATTCTGGCATATGCAATCCCCTCTCCGGGACCTCGCCAGCATCGTGAATGGTCGCAATAATGCCCCAATCCTTCGGATCGCTTTTTATCTTCTTGTGGGAAATATGCACCCCATTGCTTAAATAAGAATGGAACTCCAGCAGCAACACAATCATCCCTCATCCTCCGAAACCAATCGGGATGTGACGGACGTGCGTTCGACCCACTTTCTCCACCAGCGTCACGCATTTCTTTTACCAGCACTTCCATATCCTTATTTGCTTCTATGCTGTCATGTTCACGTGACCATCGACGTATGTCGATATCCCTGGCGCGAGCATTAAATAGCTCTGTATCTATCCCGCATAATGCGCAAACGCCCTTATCCCTACCCCCAACACAATGCCTCATGTACCCAGGCCTCGACCGCAGCTGAAACTCATGACTACAGTCGTCATTACAAAATGTACGCCTTCCCCGCGGGACCTCTTTTGAACACCATCGGCAGCAAGCCCGGCCATTCGGCCCCCGCGGCAAATCTCTCGCGGGCATTGCGGACGTATTCTTAAATCGCTCAGTACTCATTTCTAACCCCAATGCAGACTAGTTTCCCATCGACAGCTTCGAAGTTAGGAACTCCATCTAGCGTATACTCGTTTTTAGTGCCGTTATCGTAGTAGTCGGTAAAGGTGCATTTCTTGGCATAACTATCGTAGAAAAGCGTCCGATGCACGATGTGCGGCTCCTGTTCGGCAGCACGATCAAATGCGATAACAAGTTGATTACTCATACCGACTGACCAACCTTCCCGATCTTGTTTTTCAACGCCAAAAACTCCGCGGGGGGTGGTACAGAACTCGCTTGCTGCTTCTCCATGAGTTTCTGTGCCTCCGCAGATGTTAATCCACCAGGCGACGCCTTTGCCTTAGCTTTTTTATCTTCAGCCGTCGCCTTCAATTCGTCTTCCTGGAGAAATCGAATCGCATTGTTGATCCAAAGCTGTGTAACTTCCTTCCATCCTCGCAACTCAGATTTATTCCTGCCAGTACGCCAAAGCACTTTCGCATGGTGGTAATAAAATTTTGTGCCCTCAGACCTCCAGCCATCGCCATGACGCCGCACAAACCAATTCTCAACATCCTCCAGCGTCGGCGGGAATCTCTCTGTGCGCTCATCCAAAATATGTTCAATCTCAGCGCCACTAACTCCGTCATGAACCATTTCGCCGGCTTCAGCAATATGGTCGGTATCGGGACTGCATCCAGCGCTCTGCGCAAAAGAAGAGGCGGAGGAGGCGGGAGCGTCAGGCGGCAGCGTCACGCGCATCCTACCTCCTACCTCCTCCTTCCTAACTTCCTGATTCCTACTTCCTAACTTCCTACTTCCTAACCCATGTTGCTCAGTGAGTGGCTCACTGAATGATTCATTGAGTTCCTCATTGAGTGGCTCATACAACTCCGGAGGAGGGATCCGTGAGGGAGTTGGGCGGTTCACCACCTGGTGTTTCGCGAACGCCACCACTTGATAATGCCGCGTACCATTCACATCATACAGAACAATCCGGCCGGCCTCAGATAGCTGCAGAATGCACCGCTCCACATCCTCACGCTGGATATTGTCATCCAGCGGAAACGCAAAACCAACAATCTCCTTGCTGATGCACCTATTCCGGCCCTCATCATCAGCAAAATTCCACATCGCAATATAAAGTAGACGCGTCATCAAATCCAGTGAGCAAATCACAGGATCACTCCAAAACTCAGGCTTAATATATCGCATCCTCGGCATACTTTTACTCCGCAAACCCAGTGCTGTAATCAGGAGTCGGCTCAATCGGGAGCTCGATCTCACCGCGATAAAGCAATTCTATCACTTTCTCGATCAGCATATTAGGCGGCATCATAAATCTTCCGCTGATTGAGCTTAACCGCTCATAAACTGGCTTACTGACGGTAATCACATCACAAACCCCAGCCAGTTCCTCCCTGTATTGCCGCAGCTCAGAAATTGCCTCATGCGGATTTAACCGCTGTTCAAGTAACCATTTTGCTTCTTTGCCAGTGATTCGATATGGAATATTCAGTATGTCAGTTGGAAGTAAGCGACGGTCTTTTATCAGCGATTCACCAGTATTAAGATAATGGTCAACAACTTCATTCTTGGAATGTTCAATCATATCCGTGCTGGCGGCCTCGACTGGAGCATCATCCTCCTCAATAACGTCCGATCTGAAGAAATTATCAACGCTCTCTATAGCAGCCGCCATTTTGCGCTTAGCGTTCGCAATGCGCTCATTTTCCTTGTGGAAGGCACGTTCTTCATTCTTCCGATGTCGATCTTCTTTAGTGAGTTTTGCAGCAGCAGCTTCAACATGTTTAGCCGTGACTTTCCCCTCTGGCGCCGACTCCACCGCCTCTTTCCAAACCCCCTGGCGCTCATCAGCCGGGACCGTAGTGAGAGCCCTTACCTGTGCCTCATTTTCAGGGACAATGTCGCCAATTGGCGACATTAGCTCACCAATCTTGAATGCATTTATCATCCTATAGGCATAAGCTTTACTGATCTCCCAGCGATCATTCAGATATGCCTCAAAGGTCGAAAACTCAGCGCGATAGAGCTTCTGCGAACTAATCGTCAAAAGCGCGCTTCCCACCTCCAGAAACGCCATCCTGCCCTCAGCGATAGTATTCTCGCACTCAAGCAGCGTCTTAGTTTCTTCCTCGCTCAAATCCAAAGCCATCTGATAAGCCATTATCCAGGGTTCTCCTTGCAAAACAACTTCAACTTGTCCCAGCTATCTTCAAAATCTTTAATTGCTTCCTGAGCATCTTCCAGACTATGAACAACAAAGCTGCCGCCAGCATCGAAAAAGGTCTTTTGTGCCACGCTCAGTCTGCCGGTCCCAGGGCGCTTAACCTCGAGGAGTAATGCCATACCTCGCGGCCAAGTCCGATACCGAATAGAGAGATCAGGGTAACCAACCGAATTCACTTTCCTTTGGCTCTGGAAATACTGCCCGATCTCACTCACTTCATATCCTTTATGCCGTAGCCACATAACTATAAGCAGTTGCAGCTCGGCTTCATTGGCAAGTGAGAACCTGAGTTTAACACCTGGTTTCGGTGAAGGTTTATCAATATTTCCTCTCAAAGCATTCGCCTGTTTTTCAGTGACACTAAGCATCAAATCTCCAAAAAGTCCCCCGGCTGGAAAGGAGATCAAGCAACCGGGGGCAAAGGGTAACTCAGGCGAAACGCTCTGTAGGACGTCCCGCTTCCAACGCTCAATAAGCGCTCGAAGCGAAAGGGGAGAGGATAACTCCCCAATCACTATCTATTCCAGATATTAATGTTTAGCCAGAGCCTTCACCTTCGCCTTCACCATCGCCCGAGCCATTGCCATCGCCATTGCCAGAGCCGGAGCCTTCACCTTCGTCATCAACTAATATATCCATTTAGACCTGATATTGATCACAGTGGTAGGCATTAGTGGCTCAGCCTCCAAATAATCGCTCCCCATGCCAACGCTACAAACAACGCAATCAAACCAAACACCTTTGCTCGCTCAAACCGGCTATTGTCCTCACTGTAAAATCGAGCGCTCCCAGTCGATGCATCCCTCCGCCGCTTCCAATCCCGGACCATCTTTCGTGCCTCGATCATCCGAACAGTATTTTCACAATGTGCCAGTTCCGGATTTTCAGCAGCAATAATGTCCGCTTCCCGCATCCTCTTCCAATAAGCATCATGCAAACGCCGCAAAACCTCCACTGTCTGATCCCTATTCGCGCCAAATAAAGCCTCCCAATTCTCCTCCCGCTTCTGAGCTTTACGCTCATCACCCAAAACGCGCAAAGCAGAAACATGATTGCGCTCAGAGTAACTATCCCGAAACTCTTTAACTCGCGGATCTGAAGTCCTCATTCAACCACCTCCGCGTCTTCAATAATTTTCTCATCTAAAATCTTGAATGACTGCTCCCTGATATAAACCTCATCATTGAAATTATTAGGCATGAGTGAAGTTCTCGCCGCTTCGGCCATTTGAATCGGAGTATATAAATATTCATTCTTCTCGATAGTAACTTCAGCCACCAAGTGGAAATCTACAGTAAAAATCTTCTTCATCTAATTAGCTCCCTTCGCCGACAACGACATCAACTGATTCTTTGCAAACTCCTGCGTCCAGCTCTCCATATCAGCAGGAGGCGTTTCACCCCGTTTCGCATAAACCTGCCGCAACGAATTCAAAACACCTGGCATCGCCGCCCTCGTATCAGTCTCACCAGTGGGTTTCTCAGCACGCACTTCCTCAACTGGTTTCGCTGTCTGCTTCGCTGCCTGCGGCTCCTGCTTCAAAGTTGAATCCTCTGCATGATCCTCCAAATCCTGAGTGTAAAACTCACTCGCGGAAGTCGCATTCAGAGTCGCGCCAACATAAGCCCGCTTCTCACACATCTTCAAAACCGTGTTCACTTGATCGTGAATATCGGGCGAAGGAACTCGCCAAACTTTATACTCACCAGTTTTACCGCTCTTGACCGTCTCGACACCGCGCGTCTTATCCTCAAGCGTCACCTGGTTAGGATATAAATATCGATATCTGTACTTCTTTTCAAACGAATTGCAATTTGCAATACAACTCCCCATCACTTCGCCGTTCCGGTATAGATCGCACCGGATCGTAAAAGAAAAGAACGGCTCCCCATCATGATCCGCGCCAGACCAATCCTTGATCTCCTCAACGATGGTAAATATTGGGTGAAGTCCAAAAAACCGACTTAATTTCTGAGCGCCTGGCTGGAACAAACAATCAGTATTGGTTCCCGGGATCTTGCCGTAGTCCACATCGCGCTTGAGGATCTTGCTTATAAACTGAACCATCACCTCGTATTGAGCAACAGCCTGCTCAATACTTTGAACCGGCATCAAACCTTGGTTCTGCTGCGATATCACCATCGCGCCATCCTGGGGTATAATCAATTCGTTACTCAATTGAAATGTCTCCTTTCTCAAGCGCCTATTTGCCGTAGGCGCTTGAGAGCATTTAAGGGTTTCGCGTTCCCGTGTCTCAAGCCGGCCGCTTCAAAAAAGTCTCGACCGGACATCTGTAAATATCTGCAAGCCTGAGCGCGTTTCTGTAAAACGTGCCATGTAATTCATAAAATCGCACCCTGTTAGGATCACGATGCATCTTCTTCGCTATTTGCTCCAAAGTCAGCCCAGATTTAATTCGAGCCTCTTCAGCAGTCATATCGAAGCGCCCTCTTTAAACTCCCGCCCATGGTCAGTCAGATCCGGAATCGCGTCGCAAGCTTCCCGAACCGCTATGCACTCATTACAAATTCCTTCGGCATTTTCGGTCAATTCACTGCAGCCCGGCTGCATGCAAACATATCGATACGCATCCGAAATATCCTTCATATCGGATTCAGTAATCTCACTCATGCCGCTTCCTCCAGCTCCTCGCAGTATTTCCGAATATCCAACTTAGTAGCGATATTTGCCAGTTGTACAGTATTGCGAGTACTCCGCGTCCAGCCTACAATAGAAGTGTCAAATCTGCTCATCGCCGCACCTCACGAGCTTCACGCTGATCGCGCTGATCGCGCTGGGCAAACAAAGGATCGTCAAAACAACCAAATATCGTAGTAACCTCTGTACCGATATGCCTCTGCCCGAACTCATCCCGGAACAATCCTTTCTCGGCATACAGATCCGGAACCCATAAACGATGCTGAGCACGACATAAACTCTCAGGCAGCCGCGAATGATCGAACGCGCTCTTAATCACCACGCCGGCCATTAGCCCGACCAAAAGCCCCGCCAGCGGCACCATAATTAATCGTGTTGAAACCTTCATGCCGCCATTGCCTCACATTCCCAACAGGGAAAGCCTTCCTTTTCGGTAAGTTCCTGTTCAGCCGTAATCTCACCCCGCTCCAAAACCTCATCAATGGAATCGATTTCCAGATCAATCGGGTCCATATCCGGCAAAGGCTCAAAACATTTAATAGTCATCTTAACTGCCTCCAACTTAGTTGATACCGTTAGTATATCAACTAAGTTGAACAATGTCAAGCATTATTTTAACTTAGTTTAACATTTCTGTAAATTTTTTTTACGCACATTAAAAGCGCCTTCGGGAGCGAAAGAATAAAGCTTATCAATTTCGATCTTGCATAGCTTAGCCCATACATATAGGTCGTCAGACTTAATCCCACTATAACCACTCTCAATATTTGAGATTTGTGTCTTAGTGAGGTTGAGAACTGATCCCATATCTTGCTGGGTTAAACCGGCCTTCTTGCGTGCTTCACGAAGTTTATTGGGGTCAATCTGTGGCTTTGTAGTATCCATATTTACATTGTACAACCGTTCAACTAAGTTGTCAATATCAAAGTAAAAATACTTGCAATTTATTTGAAATTCATATAGTACAATATAGTTGTACTTCTTAGATCGGGGAATATTGTGTGAGCACTTTCGGCGAATGGTTGTATTATCAGAGGACTGTGGTGAATAAGATCACGCAACAACGCCTAGCTGATTTGAGTGATTTATCTAAATCGTATGTTTCTCAATTGGAAAATGATCGAGTTCATTCAGGCTCAGGAGGTAAAATACGACCGACCGAAGAGACAGTCGCTATGTTGGCAGAAGCATTGAATGCTGATGAGAATGAAGGACGTCTTGCGGCAGGATATGCACCAAAGCAACCCATTAATATCCAAGAAGAGAAATCAGAATATGACCCTCTTCAAATCCCGATTCTCCACGAAAAAAATAAAGGCGTCCTTGAAACATCCATAGATATCAATCTTGAAGTACGTGATTTGCTGAATGAACTCAATCGCAAAATGGATAAATTACTCAAAAAGAGCGAGGAGAGGTAATGAAGAAATGTCATTTCTGTGCTGAGGAAATCCAGGACGAAGCAATTAAATGCAGATTTTGCGGTGAGATGTTAGATAATATTACTCAGGAAATTCCAGTATCAAAGGATTTAACACCTGAAGCTAATGCGTTGATTGCTCAGATCAAATCGCCAAAAGACAATTCAGGTGATACCGGCAAGGTTCTGGCCAGCTGTATATATCTTTTTCTTGCAGTCTTCGTCGGATTTATAATTTATGTTGGATCAAGTCCCAAATCAGAAAATTCTACTTCTACATCTGAGGAACAAGCAAATACAATACCTTCTGATCCAATTTCAATAGCAAATGATCTTGCAACCCAACTAGCAGCTGAAAAAGCGAAAGTTGTTGTAAAGGATGACTACACATGGAGATGGGATGGTGATTACGATTACATCCGAGGCAATGTGAAAAACAACAGCAGCCATACGGTAAGTTACTGGAAAGTCAGTGCGCATTATTTAAACCGTGCAAGAGAGATCATCGATACAGGTTATACAAACGCTTTGGAAACACTTCCTCCAGGTGCAACTAAGAGATTTGAAATAATGCATAGTCGGTTAAAAGATGCAAAAACAGTAACTGCCGCTATCGAAGAAGTGCAATTCTCAGATTGATTAATTGAAGGAAACCAAATGAAAAAACTGCTGATCCTCGCTGCATTGCTGTTCATCACGCCCCAGCTCTCGAACGCTGCCACCTGCTATGGCGCTGATAATTGTCGAGCCTGCAAGAACTGTAATTATTGTAAAAATTGTAACAGTGGTGGGAAGAAATGCGGGGTTTATAACCGGATTTACGGCACGCCGAAGAAGGCGAAACATCCGGAACATTCGAAGAAGTAGCTTGGCGACTGTGGGAGTATGGAATTCTGCTTGCTGATTAGGGAAGAAATAGAGCAACCTCTCCAACCCGGGTTGCTACAACAGCCCGAATCAGCAAAAGTTGCTCTATAGTGACTTTAGCAGAAGGGAGGGCGAGATGCCTGACACATACTATCGTTTCTGCTGGAAATGCATAAGCTGGTACAAATGCTTCTATCTGATTCATGCTGATCGACAGACCATTTGTATGCGCTGCGGCAGTCTGGAAACTACGGTTTCTATTCAGTGGAAATACGTCGCTTAGCACAGGATAGTTCCATTTGTCCTGTGAGGAGAGAGTACCCACTCTCTCTCCTACAATGGAATTATCGGCATGCTATTGCAATCAAGATAGCATAATTCATGCCAAATCTCCAAATTATGATTTTGTTTCAACGACTATGTTGATAATTCTGGGCGCCCAGGATTAATAGGATACTGGAATGGCAAATAATTCAGGAATATGAGTATATGTAGAAATTTGGTGGTCTATTAGTGTAGTACACCACTTCGCTGGAGAAAGAAATCGATGTCTCAACCCTTAATCGCAGTTCACGACGCAGCTCTCTCGCTAGGCACCACAGCTGCACAATATGGTTATTGGAATGTCCTCGTCAGTAACACACCCAAATTAACCCTCAAGCCCGATCTCATCTATCGTATGACACAGGTCGATCATCCCGAGCCTACCCGCGAACCCGATCCTGATTTCATGGCTGATGTCGATTTAGGCTACACAGAGCCAGCCTGAAAGCGCTAGAGAACTTCCTTGTATATTTTAAGAGGCGAAAATTAGAGAACTTCCTTACAGAAAAAATGAATAATTTGGAGACACACTTTAAGATCAAAATATAATATAATGATCTCGAAGTTCTTAACATCCTTGCCAAGGAAGAAGTCGCGAGTTCGAATCTCGTTTCCCGCTTAAATTGAGATCAAAATTTGCCGTTTTGATCTCAAAATCTTCCAAATTTCGCGTTTCCTGTGTCTCCAAATTTATCTAAATTGGAGACGAAATTGCGTATTAGAGAACTTCCTTCCAGCAAATCCAAAACATCCTCTAGAGAACTTCCTTTCAAGCCGAAGACTCCTGCCGATCAAATAAATGCCTCAGAGTTGAAGCGCTTCGCGGCAGGCTGGATACTCGATTGCGAAATCCGCCATCACTCAAACGAAACCATCAAAAACCGTAAATTAGTGCTCGAAAAATTATGGTGGCATTGTGAACAATCTAACATCAATACTGTAGATCGCGACACAGTACGCAACTTCCTCGCATATGCGGCCAGCTGCCCGACCGGAGGCCGCTGGGGCAACCCTCGCAATCATCGCAAAGTCTCAAACGGCACCATCGCCAGCTACCACCGAATCCTGCGCGCCTTCGTGAACTGGATCTCCCACGAACGTAAATCCCCTCTCACCATTATGGAAAATATTGCTGCGCCAATCGACCGGCCTGATGAAATCACCCCCTTCACACGCGATCAAGTCAAAGCGCTACTCCATGCAACTAAAACATCAGACTACCCTCAGCGCGATCTCATCATCGTGCAACTTCTCTTCGACACTGGTATGAGGGCTTCAGAACTCTGCTCGATCAAAACTTCAGATGTCGATATCGCGGGAAGATGTTTCTCAGTAGTGGGCAAAGGCAACAAAAAAAGAACCATCAACTATGGCACTCAATGTGCCGGCGCCATGTGGAAATACCTCGAAACGCAGCATCAAGAACCACATGGCTATCTCTTCAACTCCGAGCGCGGAATGACAATCGGGAATCCATTCACACGCTCAGGCCTCGGCGATCTCATCGTGCGCTTGGCTAAGAAAGCAGGGCTAGAAAACGTACGCGCCAGCCCCCATACATTCAGGCATACATTCGCTGTCGAGTACCTAAAAAATGGCGGCGATCAATTCAGCTTAATGCAGATACTCGGCCACACAGATAGCAAGATGACGGCGCGATATGTCCATATGGCAAAAGCAGATGCCGCTGCCCAGCATCGCCGCTTCAGCCCCGCTGATAACCTAAAATAATCATCCAAAACTATTTTCATATATTTTCAAAAACTGTGAGGATTAAAATTGACTGAAAAAAAACGAACACGCGGCCGACCACCTGTGAACGATGAACATCGTAAGAAGTTGCGATGTATATTCCTCACAGATTATCTGTGGGGTTTCTGCACAAATAAAGGCGATGAAAATCGCCTTCCAACGTCTCGGTTCGTTGAGCAGCTTATCCAAAAAGCGGAGATCGAATCGAGAATATTCTAACTAAATGAACCATCCGGAAAATCCGGATGGTTCATTTAGTTAGATAAGGAATCCTTAACCAATAACAATAACATCATTATAATGGTGGTGTACTTAGCCCTAACTCCTTCAGATAATCATGCCCCTTCCGACGCCAATCTTTAATCACTAAATGATTTGCTTGTACGTGAGGACTGTCAGGAAATGAATGCCATCTTCCTCCTACATCCAGACCTTGCAGCGCCGCACAGTGGAAATAAATCTCCCACAAGCCCGCATCTCCGTCCCAATGCGGAATATTTAGTCGGTCATACCATACGCAATCAGCAGCGATCCCGAATCCGTGATAACCCGGTATAGGCGTATTGGTTACGATATTTCCAGCTTCAGTTCTGCCTTGATCGTATAATGCCTCCTGCCGGGCTTGAGATCTATACCCCTCAAATAACTTCAATTCTTTGAAACCAATATTATCGAATTTACCCGTGCATTCGCGGTTCGCTTCTCGTAATGCTGTTTCAACCATAGCTGCAAATTCTGGCAAAAGATGTAAAATATTACCGTCTTGTATTTCCATCTAACTTCCTTTCGTTGGATCCTGAATGAAAGCCAGAAACGCAATCATAGCCGCTCCAATACCCGTGCGAGATGCCGCCATGGCGTTCCCGCCTATGAAAAAAATATGTGCAACTGGCGTCAGAAATGCCGCCAAGCATATTACTATACATTTACTCCAGTGCAAATCATGAAGTTTAATCAAGGCAAGTCCCTCCCAAAAATGCTCTTCCAGCACGCAATCCAATCAGTTGCAATGCAGTGCTGGGCTGCCGTCAGTTCAATCTCGCCACTGCAAACCTCACGATGAAGTCTATTCTCCAACGCATCCTTGATGTGCGCGTTCCACGGTGAAGTCTTATAACTCTGCGGCCACAAATTCTTGATGTCGTTGGATCCGCCCAGCTCGAGCGAAATCAAATGATCGACCTCGTAATCGCCAGATTTATGATTTGCAATCCCATACTCCCGGTAAACCGCATTCTTCACCTTGCCAGGAACATGCCGGACCCGCTTTGAGTAGCCCTTGACGCAGATATCCGACCTCAAAACCGACAATACTGCCCCGGGCGTAAGAGCAGAATCTGGCAAAACGGGAAGCGACGGCGGCTGCGCTCCGGACGTCAGAATCACCACCAGCATTGCGAGCACGCCAATCAAATAAGATAGCTTCACTATTTTGCCCTCGGGGTAAGTGCTCCAGCAATCTTACCTTCGACATAGAGCGATTTGACCCGTTCCACCGCCAGCCATTCATCTTGGCTAACCGGAATCCCGCCTGAAGTAAAATCGGCAGTGGCGGCGCAGCACATCGCTCGATCGGCCGCGGGCGTCGCATTCGCCCGATCAATGGCCGACCGCGGAATCACCTTCACCAATAAATCAGAAATCCAGCTCATTTCAAACCTCCTCTATTGCCATTCGGCAATAACAGTCACTCGCACGTTCGGCTTCACAACTCGGGCAATTCCATCGCTGCCCGTCACCGAAATCACAAACGCCAGCTCGTAATCGCCAGGGATCAACGCCAATGCCGAGGAATCGAGGTTGTACCATGCCCGCGGCGCCGCAGCTGCTCCAACATCATTTGCAGTGACATTCACGCCATTCACCCCGCTCACAATAGCGTTCGATGAATCGCGCAGTGTACATGTCGGCGTCCCATTTATCGTAAGAGTCGCGACTCCTGTCACAGAATCGCTTCCATAAATTGGAGTCTTCTCGCCCTGCTTAATAACCGTCGAACCATCTGGCATAATCCACCTCTAAATCAGTCTAAAACGTCCAATCAGCCCTATGTGTACTGGCACTTCCAAGTGATCTGGATGCTGTCACCATTAGCCAGGTTCACAACGTTGAAAGTCGCGCTCATATACATATTGCCGGTAGTAACAGCATCGAACAGACCTGCCTCGTCTACCGCCCTTGCACCTGTCGCTGTCGTGGTCTGGATACACTGCGCGGTATCGTTTGTAACTGATGTAGTCACTGTGGTGAAGGGATTTGTGCTCACACGCGTCTCAACCTCACTCGATAAAGCCGCATCGCCCGCAACCGCAGTCCTGGCCGCGCCAGTCGCACCAACGCCTATCCCCTGGAAGTTCGGGGTAATCTGCGCCGGTGTCGCTCCAATCATCCTCTTGGCAGTTATCGCCTTACCTATCGAGGTCAGTACTGTTGCTACTCCAAAAGCCATTATTTGCCCCCTAACCAGAACTTAGAACGCGGACGGAAAAACTGCTTAAACCTGAACAACAGCATCTTCCATCGCGATTCATGATAATAAGCAATCGTGCCAAGATCGTCAGTTCGTTTCGGAGTTGGGCAAACTTCTCCCCAATGGGATAATGGATCTCCGCATCCGCATCGGATCACAAGAGCCTCTGCACTCGCCTGCCGCACACCGCCAACTGCCCTGAGTTCACTCATCCTCTTCCTCCCCCGCGAATATTGCTATCACCACCGCCACCATCGCGATCGTTCCGATTGCCATTGCGATTAGAACTGTCTCCGCGACCTGCATTAGTATCTCCCCTGAAACCCAATCGGTTCATCACATCCGCAAAACCCTTACCAATCGCAATAATCAATCCGCCCGCCACCGCAGTCATTTTCACTGCTGCAGCGCTCACGACGTTTGTGCAGCTCGCCAGAGTGGTCTTTGAAACAGTCTTAATATTCCCAACAGTATTCGAGCATGAAGCAGCCAATGATTTCCGCGCCACCTTTATATTGCTGGCCAAATTGCCTCCGGAAGAGGAAAGGCTTTTCAACGTCGATCTCAAAATAGTAACACTATTTCCGCAAGTCGCTGTCAGCGCAAGCGTCTTCACTTTCAGTATTGCGATCAATGCAGTTACGCCAATACTCGCTGCCGCCAATGTCTTGTTCACGAGCTTAATGATGCTCGCAACCGCAGCGGATGACGCCGACTTCTTAACCTGAGCCTGCATCACTTTTGAGGAATTATTTCCAGAATTTCCGCTTTTTACCGCCTGAGCTTGAGTTATTTTGCTCGAACTATTTGAACTGTTCGCGCTGCGTATTACCTGGGCTTGCAAAATCTTCGACGCCGAATTCCCCGCTGAAGCGCTGAGCGTCGCAGTAAATAGAGTTCCCCCCGATGGAATGCTAAATGTACGGTCTCGGTTTTTTCCTGGCCACCACCACAACCGCGCCGGATCCACATCGAGAAGCTCAGCAAGCCTCTGCGGCCGGGGCCGGCCCCACATCGCCGCTGAATAGATCGTTCCCAAAAATGGATTGGCAATACTCCCCGATAAATACCATCCATTTGAAAATGTAGGAGTGGCAGGCACCGCATCCCCAGTTCCATTCGTCAACAAGACTCCATTACGATATACACCCAGCCACGCGCCGGAAGGTCCTGGTCGAACCACACCCATAAACGTCTGAACCGTTGTATCGTATGCCTCCGCGCTTATGAATCGCACAGAAGAAGCGCCACTGCATCTCGCCAATATTTTCGCCGAGCCATTAAATCCGATATCAATTCCGTTTGTCGAACTAACCCCAGAATTCCCCATCATCGCCATTGTAGAAGTTGTGTTGACCGGTTTCGCCTGCACAAACATCGTATACGCGGTCGACATCTCAAATGCTCGCTGCCGTCCAAAATCGATGTATGGCGTACCACCTGAAAAGTTGACTCCGCCTCCGATTCGCACGACTCCGCTTCCACTCGCCGCGCCCCTCTGCCCTTTCACCGCTCCCAGGCTGTAAGCCATGCCGCCGCCACCTGTGGATATTCTTCCTAGGTTCGCATGCCAAGCAAATAAAGGCTTTCCCCATTCGGAACAAAACGCTGGATCCAGTATCGCATAAGGAGGAATAATCGCCGGTCTCTGAGTCGGCATCTAACACCCCAGTCTACAAGAATGTATCAGTCACTGGCTCATACTTCACATAGAAGTTCCCGCCGGTGGTATCGGTTGTCTGATCCGTTCCATTCCAGAAAAGTAAGCTCCATGCCTCGCCAGGGTTGTAAAGCAGAAACGTAAAATAGTAATCCGTGGCTGTGGCATTTATCACAGGCATAGCGCAAACTAGTTCACATTGATCTCGCAGCGTAGAAGTCGATACCGCAGCATCGGTTGTTCCGAAGTTGGCATCCACATGAGAGGAGCCGTCTCCCCTGACTAGATAAAACTCATATGTCTTGCCCGCGGTGGGTGCCACCGCTCCAGACCGCAGATGCGCACGGCATAATATTGTATCATCATTCTTGCCGGCCGTCGCCTGGGACGCATCGTTTTGGTTCACCTGTGTCGAGTAACGTCCTGCTCCTGCTCCGATTGAGTTCATCGTGAGCGTGAGAGTGCCTTGCGATTCATACTTCTGCCTTCTCGATGTTGCCATCTGTCCCCCCCATTCCCCTCATGGAATTCGCCCTATTGCCCGCTCTTGTATGCCCTGATCACATCATCCACATTTGTGATTACAAATCCCACTCCAAACAAAAGCTCAGCCGGACTCTGCAACCGTGTAGCAAGCGCTGTCAGGTTAGCGTTAGTGAAAGGTGCAGCTGATGATGGCCAGAGAATGTTGATCCATGCCTGGACGTCTGAATCGCCGACATCTACATTTCCAGAAGTCGCATATATGCCCACCTGCTGAAGCTGTGTGGTAGTCAATGTTTGCAATTCGGTCGGTTTGATCTCTGCCTTGAATGCTGCACTATCTATAGCCTCATGCTGAATGGAAGGCAGTTTTGAAGTCGGAGTATTCAGCAGATTCATGACACCGTCCCAGTTGACAGGAGTCGCATTGATTAATCCGGAATATCCTATTGAAGATGGATCCGTCTTCAATTCTGTCTGCAATGCCGCATAATTTATAGTCATTAATATGTTCTCCGGATAAGGTCATCAAGCTTTTTATTCAAGATATCTACCTTTTTATTGGTGTCTGTAATGTGGTTTACGACCGATAATATAGCCGTTACAATGGCCTTCGTATCGGTAGAAACAGGTATCGGTTCTGGTAAAAGATTGCTCAAATTATTAATGCCTCCTAACCTTTATTATTTTTTTCAACGTCACTCAAACGTCGATATAGTTCTGATTTTTCGTTTGCCCATTGCTGTTTCTCCAGTTGCAAAGATACATTCAACTGTAGAATTTTGTGATATTCCTGTTGCAATGTCCTCATCTGTTCCTGCAATCCTTTATAGTCATCTTTCAATTCATTAAAACGAGTCTTAATGGTATCAATTTCGCTTTGTCGAAGCTCCGCAGCTGATTTCCATCCCTCTGCGTTGCTTTTATTGATCTCAACAATACCTTTGCGCTGCGAGTATAATAGAAACGTCACTGCGCTAATCATAATCCCAATCGCGAGTACAGCATTCCAAAAATTAAATATATCGAATCTCAATGTCATAATTCCCCTCTCATAACAGGAGTCACAATGTCGTTGAATTTTGATGATTGATTATCATCTTAGACATCCGCGCCGTAACGCACAACGTTAGTCCCATCACAATATAAAGGTGCTCGTTTCGTCTGGGCAACTATTATGCCTGTACCTGATGTAGTCTTGAAAGTAATTGTGAAAGCGCCAGTCGTATTGTTATAAATAATGAAATCTTGAACTATTGGATTGATCGTCACATTGATGTTTCCAGTGAGTAATCCTGTAAACTCCAATATCTTATTTGAGGCCTCGGCATCGGTTAACGTCACATTCGAGCCTCCGGCAACGCTCTTTGGCAGTCGCGAGACACCTGCTCTTGTGCCTGCATTCGCTGCAGCGCCAGTCCAGATCGGGGTCAGCACATTGTAACAGCAGACAACACCGCCAAATCCCGAATTCTGCACCGTCACTGCCTGGCCACCAGTTGACATATTGATTACCCATGTGATCTTGAGCAGCGGAGTAGGAATAATCACAGTCGCGGCAGTCGTCAGCGCGCCTGTCAACACAATCAGCCCAGCCTTACACTGAGATTCCGTGAGTGTCTGGCTGCCATTAACAATACCAATGCTAATAAATCCAGAAAAATTATCTATATCCGTCAGAGCCTGATTTACAGTAATCTCTTTGCTTGACTGAGCTGCCTGAAGCGGTGTTAAATCTAAGTTTGGCGTGTTTGGCATTAGACTGATCCCTGCTGGACGTACCCACGCCCTACGGTTGCATTGTTCTGGTAAATCCGATAATAAACAGGGTTCTGAATTACTCCGAAATCAGTCACCTGGTTTGCTGCTGAATAGATCTGAGTTGGACTGGCTACAGCCAGGAAGCTACGCTTCAAAACAGTGTAAGTCGAGTTCCAAATCTCGACATCGTAACTCTCAGGAGTATCGACCAACGTCGCATCCACCAGATCAGCCCATGCCCCACCAGATCGCGTTCTTCGAACCCATGTAATCGTCAGGTTGTTGCTGCCGTCTCTGGCGCCCTTAACATTGCAAGGACTGTATGGCTTGTACTCAGCCCCTGAAATAGTAATGTTTGTATCGACACCACTCAGATTGTTGTAATTGGTGTTCGCCGGCACAATATAAGCAGTAAGCGATTTGTTCAATGTAGTTCCGGCGCCATAGAAATAATCCAGATTGACCCTCAGCATTGAAGCGGCGCTGAGCAATACAAATTTATCTCCAATCGCGTGAGCAATCGCTCCCACCGATGTACCGCGTCTGGCTCTTAGTAAATTGCTGAGCCTGAACTTCAGTGTCGGCAGATCGATTACCGTCACTGTCTGGAATTGCACAACTTCCGAACCAATTAAACATGCATTGGCGCCATTCACCAGGTCAGCTAATGAGCAGCTCGAAAGCAGTCCGCGCGTAATCTGAACATCTACCGTGTTCGTTGTGTCAACCATACTTGTATCTGCATTGGCCGCCAGCGAAGTAAGCGCCGTCCCCATGCTGGAAAAACTAGTGATGCGGCCAACATATTGCGCACTCGGCACCCCCACATCCCCACACCACACATCCGCCCCACCCCATCCATAATCACCCGATGCCGCACAGTAAACTCCAAGATAGGCCTCGTCTGCATCTGCCAGTCCATTCCCATGCCACGCATAAGCTGTGAGTACTCCAGTGCCAGTCAATGGCGCTGCAGTGGATCCTCCATTTGTATTTCCACCGGTAACAAACTGCGTCAAAACGTTTAAATCATCCTGAACCAGCGATAATTTTATCTCACCAAATAGTGGTATTCCCATTGACGTGATTCGAAATCGAATATTCCCAATAGGAGTCGGAACAGTGATGATATCGCCCGGCGCGAGATATATATATTTTGTTCCCAGTTTGATACTAGCTTTTGTGCGCTCGGTCCACTGCGTATATAATATCCTTTCACCAATTTGCCGGGCGGTGGTAAAATCCATAGCCATTGGCAGCGAAATAGTCATAGCATCTTGCTGATTCTGTTTTGTATAGCGAGTCGATCCTTGGTTAGCTTGCTGATAATTCATGTTCGTGCTGGTGTCGTAATAACTGACATCGACACGAGCGCTAAGTTCCATGTCTTGCTGCCGGTCAATCTCAATCAGATTTACATCCGAAGAAGTGCCGTTACTCCATATCTGCGCTCCAAGGTCTCCTGGCGGAATTGTCACCACCGAAGCTCCTCCGCGCTTCATATAAACTACCTTGCCATCTACTTCTACGAGGTCACTCGCAAAAGCCTGTAGCATAGGGGTTAGAACATCTTTCGCGCCCTGGCGACTCGGTATCAAATAGCCCGTAACAGTTTCGGTTGCAGCACTGAAATCATAATCTCCTACCAGCAACCCCGCCCGTCCCGCGATATCCGTAAGTATCGCACCGGTCGTTATGTTTGCAGTGATGATTTCTACCGAAATATTGGGGATCCTATTCCCATATCCCTCAAGATTAAAATCTGTAAAAACAATATATGCCTGCCCCCGATAAGCTGGCACCACACCGATAATCCCTGTCATGGTGGGATCAGCGCCCTGAACCTCGGTTCCAAGATAAACCACAATCGAGGCAGCTGTCTTCGGCGTCTTGCTGTCATCATAGATCAGTTGATCTTCTGCCCATATCCGGTTGACTTTCGTGATTGGGCCTTGACACAAATTCATTGCGAATGAACAGGTATAGTAGCTTGTATTTGTCGACTGGCCTTTACCAGATGAAGATGAGCTGGACTGCTGTTTAAGCGCACCACCCCAGATAATATTTCCGCCAAGCCGCATCGATCCATAAGCAAGCGGTATCATGGTGCCGTATGCAGATCCCGAAATTTTCAAATCTGCGAGTTTGTTGTGCTGACTGTTCGTTTGTGGGAACAGCATCCCGCCCACCAAACTGCCAACCGAAAATCCCAGCATCGGATCATCGAATACGGAACCTATTCCAGCACCAACAGCGCCTAATAGCAGTTGCGCCACTTGCCACGCTCCATAAATTCAGGCTTGAACCGCCACACGCTCGCGATTCGACGTTCCCAAACTTCCGTCAAATCATGCTCGATTACTTTGCCAGCGCTCGAATTCGCATGAATCATTCCGTCTGAATAAATCGCAACATGCTGGTCAAAACCAAGTAAGTTGAAAAGCATGATATCACCGCGCTCCATCTCGCAAGGCAAAACCTCGATACATCCCTTTTCGAGCAGCGCCCTGGTGAACCCCGCGGGTGTCGCTGGCGAATAATTTCTATCATCGAAGTCAGTCATTTGGAGTTCATGCATAATTCCGATCACCAGGCCGCCGCAATCCACGCCTAAACCTTTCTCACGTCCGGTATGGAAAAAAGGAGTCCCGATCCAACTCCTCGCCGCAGAAACGATATCTTCCCCTGTAAGCATTAACCGGCGCGTCCTCTCTGCAGCACCTGATCCATTCCGGGAACATGGGGCTCACCGCGGAAATTCAGCTGATTAGAAAACTTCGTAATGCATGTCGTAAAAAGCCGGTCACAGCCTGCCTCTATCCTGCAGCTGTCAGCAGCGAGAATTGCGTAAGGGAAATTTTCAGCCAGCACAACCGTTGTAACTCCGCCCGCAAATGTATGGTTTTTGATCTCTCGCTCCACACCAATATTATTTCCTCCAAGCATCTTTAAAATTCCATAATTGTAATAGCCACTCAGCTGTGCAAGCCCGGCTATTGTCAAATTATATGCATCGATCACACTTGCCACAGTCGTGGTGGTCTGGAAGAGTGCCGCATTCAGTGTGCACCTTGCATCCCCAAACCTGGCGACTCTACATGTTGGCGACGTCAGCTCCCCTATCTTCTGCGACATCCGCTGGGTGAGCGAGCGTATTTCAGCAGAGTATTTTTGATTAAAAACCTTCACTTCACCCAGCAATCCGCGTAGTAACACAATCGCACCCATCGTAATATCATTGGGATTCAATAAAAACAGTTCCAACTTTGAGAGATCGTATTTCCCAGAAACCAGATCCACATCTGCAATTCGATCACTTCTAATAATGCCCACAATATCGAGATTATCTACTCCACTCCCGATCTCTTGCTGAACAGCTGTTCCTGTCACAGCATTACTTGCTTCATATAAAACTGTGTTAAAAGTGATATCACTTGTCCAGCTCGTGAAACCGAGTATCGTTCCGTCAGCTTTCGTCAGCTTCACACAAACTGCAAGGTTCACCGCATCATTCGTCAAATATGTTTGAAACGCACCGCTTATCGATCTGCTCAATACATCCTCTGCTTTCGACAAATTAATATAATAGTTCCACGACAGGAATCGAATTCCAGCTCTGGATAGTTACCGCATCACCTGAATATTTCATGACGTCTGTATCAAACCTCACAGGTACATCAAACTGGCCACTCCATGTATAAGCTGCTCCGTTCACAGGCGCCACCAACGTCACAATCCCAGTCGTGTAATCAATTGTATAATCAGTCGTAAGCACCAGCGCGACAGCATTCTTCAGGATTGTTACTGTCCCGCTGACTGGCTTCAAAATCTTACGAGTCTCGGTCACTGAGCTGGTGTATGTCTTCACGAGCTGCATAGCCGTTGCCGGATAAGGGTTAGTGAGTGCCTGCCCCGCTACACTATAATCCGTCCAGTCCTTGAACCGGAATCCCCTGGCACGGCCGCCACGTGCACGAAAAAAGGCAACTAACGCAGTCATCTGTGCAGGGGTTTTCTGTCCATGTGCCACATCCCACATCAATCGACCCACTCCCCATGTCCCAATTCGCTGCTCTTGGCCAGAACTAGTTACGATCACGACTGTATTGTAAGTGGGCCCTCCACTCGCACCCTCCGAAACTGCTGTATCCAGTTGCACTTCATCAAATGCTGCCATAATTATCTATTCCTGGTCTGATGCATCTGAAGTTTCCTGGCCATTTCTGCCCCGATCTGTCCCTGTGACCGATTAAAAGAGTTCACGTCAGGAGTAGTAATATAGTTGTGGATCGTGATATTTCCAGCTGCACCATTAGGGGTGACTGTCCCACTTGTACCAGGTGTGAATAATTCTGGGCCTCGTTCGCCGACTAAATAACTGCGGCCACTTAGTGCCGCACCACCGTCAGCCAGAGCGCCATCAAATCCTAGAGTTCCTGATAATGTGCCAGGTGCCATTCCTCCACCTCCTCCAGTTGCCCCACCTAAACTTCCGAGTAAACCTGTGAACAGCGAGGATATCTTGGATGCAAGATAATCTGAAGCCATTTTATCCAGTGTCTGCTGAAACCCACCGATCAGATTATTAAAAAATCCTTTAATCCCAGTGTTGTATAGATCACCAAGCACGTTCGTGAAAGTATCCTTGAAGCCAACCGCGGCATCGCTCATTATATTTCGAATATTCCGCGTAGAATTAAACATTCCAGTCTGAGCTTGTGCACCAAGTTGTGATGCCGCATCAGTAACGCTCCCGAAACAACCCTCTATGCCAGCCACTGCACCATCACCAATATTCTTGCCGATCTCCTGAAACACGGCGGAAGGTGAATGGATCCCCAAGGTATCCTTGACTGTCGTCACAATTGATGATGCTAGATGCTTCACAGATTCGACCACTACTCCGACACCATTCTTGATGCCGTTGACCATTCCCATTATCAGCTCTTTTGCCCAATTAAGCGCAACTTTTCCCCAGCCTAGGAAAAGGTTTCCAATCCCACGCAATCCACCACTTACAATGTCATAAAGACCGCCGAGTATCATCTTCCCATAGTAGAGAAAATAATCCCACGCCTCTTTCCAATGTCCTTGCAGAAGAGAAAGCCCGACCGTAACAACGCCCGCGATCAAGCCCCAGCCGACCTTCACGACGCCAACGAGGATATCCCACACGCCTCTAAAAACCCCGACGATGTTGCCCCAAACTCCTGAGAATGTGTTCTGCAGAAATCCCATAGCGCCACTCAAAAACGGCTTAATCCAATCGACAAACGCGGCCGTTTTTTCCTGAATACCACCGAAGTCGTTCTTCCAGGCAACCGCTAGACCAGCCAGCGCAGCAACTGTCGCCGCAATCGCCAGCCCGACTGGCCCTGTCAAAGCGGCACCGACCGCGATTAGCACAGGTCCCAATGTCGTCGCCAGCGTAATAATCGAACCAATCCCAGTCGCCATACTTCCCAGTACCAGAAGCAAAGGTCCCACAACTGCGGTAATTCCTGCTAAAATAATGATGCCTTTCTGGACTGGAGCAGGCAAGCTCTCAAACATCTTCACAGCCTTGATTCCAAACTCAATTAATGGTTTCAGTGCTGGCAGTAACGTCCGCTCAATCTCAATTCCAAGAGTTATGAGTTCATTTTTTGCACGCTCAATGCCAGCTGTCAAAGTTGCTTGCTGCTTCGCATATTGCGCAGTTGTTGGAGCTAACTTGCCGCTCATCGCGTCTGCAGCATCCATCAATCTGTCATGGAAATCTTTCGATGCAGTTCCTGCTAGAGCCATTGCACCGATTCCACCACGCATCGCAGGAATCAGCTTCATCGCAAGATCTGAAACACCCATTCCCGATCTATGTGCAGCCAATGCGATATCATCAAGCACCCCTGACATACCTTTTGCATGAAGCCCGGCAATAGAAAAGTCCCTAACCAGATCAACCCCGGTCGACTTACTTAATTCGTCAATTATTTGTCTCGCATGAGCGGCTGGTTCTGCAATATGTGCAAGAATATTTCGCACCTGCGTTGCTGCTTCAGCTGCGCTAAAACCATGCTGGGTAAGTGCTGCCATCGCAGCTGCCGTCTCGTTAATAGAAATACCCAGGTTAGCCGCCATGGCAAAAGCTGGACCTCCGGCCTCCACCAAAGCCTCAAGCGTCATGTTGCCTTTATTCGCTTCGACATGAAGCATGTTCATCGCTTTAGCCGCTTCAGTAACTGGCATACTGAACTCATGCATCACATTCGCGAGGATTTCTGCCGTCTTCCCGACATCGCCGCCAGTCGCGTTCGCGCTCTCCATCGCTGCCCGAAGAAGCACAACCGAATCTTTCGCACTGAAGCCGAAGTTCGTAATATGCATGAACCCTTCGGCCAGCTGAGTGAAACTCGAACCGCTCTCTTTTCCCATCGAAATAACAGCCGTTTTCATCGAATCGATCTCTTTCGATGTCAATGAAGTATTGTTCGCCACATGGGAAAGCATCGAATCGAAGTCGGCGCCTGCCTTAATCAAACCGGCCATCGGAAGAGTGAACCCGGCAGTAAGAGCAGTTCCTGCCTGCATCGCCTGGCCGCCAACCTTCGTCAGCCCGGAACCCAAAGACGCCATTACGCCCACGCCGCCTGCATTTAACTTGCTCGTTATGCCAGACGCGAAGGCTGTTAATTTGCTCTGAGCGGTCGATAATCCAGCATCCATGGCCGTCATATCAACCCCTAGTTTTGCAATGAGTTCTAATAAAGGTAGCGACATCCGCTATTTCCTTTTCCTGTCAGCATCCTTTTGCCGTTCATTCTGCGCCCATATCTCTGCACTCTCAGCACTCAACGCCAGATTCGTCCACGCAATACATCTATCCGTGAGCTCCCAGGGAGCCACTCCTAGATATCGTGCCGCACGAATCGTGAAATACCACTGTGGACACTCCGATCCACGGCCTACTCCGCGAAGGAACCTCCGGAGCCTGTGGTCATCGACTTTGGGGCGATCAGATTTTCTCCAATCGCTGTCGAAATTGCACTGATAACTGGGATAGGTACGAATCTCATAACTTCCTCGTTAAGAGGTAATACTTTGCCTGCATCATCGATAAAATCCCACGACTCAATGAGATTTAACACAGAACTTACCAACGATTCTTTCAAATTTCCACTCAGCTGCGCTTCCTGCAATTTATCGAGAAAATCAGGAGTATATTTCCCAGGCGCATAGGTGATATTCAGCTCATCACCGTCACCCAAATCGATCATTAGCGGAAGCGTCTTTTCTTTCAGCTTACTCAGTTTTAATCCCACAATTCTTCCTCCATCATGCGTCATTAATAAATATGAGAATAATAATCGTTCTAAAGCGCCGTCAGCAGGTTGTCTACTTCCACCTTCAGGAAGCCCGCAAAGCCCGGGTCGTAAATCACTGTGCCTGGGTACTCACGGCTCTCAATGCTGTCTTTCTCCGCCCTGTTGGTATCTTTGATTCTCACCGGCATAGTTATTGAAATCCTGTAAGGGAAGCCAGTCTCCATCGCGGCGCCCTTCATCTCGAACTTCATAAACTGCGTGGTGCTCGCACGCATGGCCGCCAATATCGTCTGCGACTCCGCGATATGCTCTACAACCAGCTTTGTAGTAGGCATCGCCGGTTTCTCAATCACCTGTGAAAAACTGGTGAATGAATCGTCCAGTGTCATAATAGGATCGAACCGATCTGCAACACTGACCTCTGCTTCCAGACATCTTGTCAGCCTCGTCATTGCCGCTGTTGATGGGCCGACATACACACTCACTGTAGCAGGATCCACAGGAATACAAGCCAGTTCAGTAATGCTCGCAGTCGTCAGCGAAAACGCCTCGACCAACGCCTGCCCCAACGAAGCCGCATCGAACAACGCGCCATCCTTATTAAATTTGAAATTCGCCGAGGATATAACGTTATAAGGGATCTGCTGCCCGAAAGTCGCTACATTAAAAGCGCCCTTCTCACAGGTGAAAGCAGTGTTGGTGTCCGGCTGGTTATAAAGCGGATTGAAGAACCAACGCCGCGCATTTGTGCTTACAGTCGCTACTAGCGAAGCATTTCCAGGAGTGCCCATCGAAGCGAATGTACCGGTCAATGCCAGCGCAGTCGTTCCCAGTAAATGGCAGAAGTATATCTGGAACTGATTCACAACCGCTGTTGGCTGAACGAACACATTCCCCGGCCCGATTCCAGTCAACAACTCAAGCGCAGCGCCTATTATCGCTGCAGTCGGATTGTAAACAATCACAGCGGTCGTCAATGAGTTCCAAGTGAGCGTAAATGTACCGCTCGCCTGCACTCCCAGCGTCAGTAAATAAGTGTTGGCCGGCTTCGCCACCGTCGCGGTGTTGCACAGCAAAGAACTGAACAGATAAACAGCATCATTATAGGCGAGCACGCCATTCAGCTTGCCCTCTGTATATTCCTTGCCGCGAGTAGTCGTAGTATTGACCTTGCTGCCCATCGGCCTGAACTCTTTTATGTCAGCCTTGGGGTCGAAGTCCCATTCCAATCCTAGCAATCTGCGGTTCGCCGCCACCGATGTCCCGAGGGTCGATTGCACCGCGAACTGTGCACCCTCATAAACTGTTGCCCTCTCTGCCACGTGTCCACCTCCTCCGCCAGAACCACCCGTATAGGTGATGATATAAGTAATTGAATCAAT